>JACMOG010000720.1 GCA_014378125.1 Vitreoscilla sp.
AGGGTCACCTCCAGCACGCGCACGCCGCCGGCGACCAGCGCCCTGGCCATGGGGACGGCATCCTCGATGCGGTCGATGACGATGACGGGGATCACGGGGCCGTAGCCGGCGAGTTGAAGCGGGTTCATGTCGTATGTCTCTTCGAATTTGATGGAATCAGAGCCAGGTGCAGGCGCCTTCTTCGGCGGTGTTCACGTTGCGCCGCATGCCGGCGAACAGGTTGCGGCCGAAGCCGGCGCCGTGCGACTCGGCCAGCGACTGGCTGCGTTCGGCCAGCGGACGCGCGGCCCACTCGGCCTCGGGCACCAATACCTGCAGCGTGCCGGCCACCGCGTCGAGGCGGATCACGTCGCCGTCGCGCACCTTGGCCAGCGGCCCGCCGCCCAGCGCCTCGGGGCTCACGTGGATGGCGGCCGGCACGTTGCCCGACGCGCCGCTCATGCGGCCGTCGGTGACGAGCGCCACCTTGAAGCCGCGGCCCTGCAGCACCGCCAGCGGCGGCGTGAGCTTGTGGAGCTCGGGCATGCCGTTGGCGCGCGGGCCTTGCCAGCGCACCACGGCGATGAAGTCCTTTTCCAGCGTGCCGGCCTGGAACGCCTTCAGCAGGTCTTCCTGGGCGTCGAACACCTGCGCCGGCGCCTCGATGACGTGCTTGTCGGCGGGCACGGCCGACACCTTGATCACCGAGCGGCCGAGGTTGCCCTCGGGCAGCTTGGGGCCGCCGGTGGCGCCGAACGGCTCGGCGGCGGTGCGCACCACGCTGTCGTCGATGGGCGCGTCGGGCAGCGGCGTCCACTCCACCTTGCCGCTCGTGCCGATGGCGGGGATCTCGCAATACGCCGCCATGCCGCCTTCGGCCACGGTGGCGACGTCGGCGTGCGCCAGGCCGGCCTTGAGCAGCTCGCGCAGCACGAAGCCCGGGCCGCCCGCGGCCTGGAACTGGTTCACGTCGGCGCTGGCGTTCGGGTACACGCGGCTCAGCAGCGGGATGACGGTGGACAGCTCGGCGAAGTCCGACCAGTCGATGACGATGCCGGCGGCGCGCGCCACGGCCACCCAGTGGATGAGGTGGTTGGTGGAGCCGCCGGTGGCCAGCAGCGCCACCATCGCGTTGACGATGCAGCGCTCGTCCACCAGCACGCCGATGGGCACGTTGCGGCGTTCGCGCGTGAGCGACAGCACCGTGGCGACGGCCTCGCGCGTGAGCGCCGTGCGCAGGCCGTCGTGCGGGTGCACGAACGCGGCGGCCGGCACGTGCGGGCCCATGGCCCCCAGCAGCATCTGGTTGGAGTTGGCGGTGCCGTAGAACGTGCAGGTGCCCGGGCCGTGGTACGCCTTGCTCTCGGCCTCCAGCAGCTCGGCGCGGCCCACCAGGCCCTGCGCCGCCTGCTCGCGCACCTTGGACTTGGCCTTGTTGGACAGCCCCGTCGACATGGGCCCGGCCGGCACGAACACGCACGGCAGGTGGCCGAACTGCAGCGCGCCGATCAGCAGGCCCGGCACGATCTTGTCGCAGATGCCCAGCAGCAGCACGGCGTCGAACACG
>JACMOG010000721.1 GCA_014378125.1 Vitreoscilla sp.
CCCGCCAGCACCGTCGCATGCAGCGTGGCGCCGCCCCACCACACGGACGTGAGGGCGGCGAACAGCACCTCGCAGGGCATCACCACCGCGGTGGCCGCCGCCGAGAGGCGCGCCGCGCCGTATTGGAGACACAGGTTGGAGCCCATGAACGCGATCGACAGGCCCAGCGCCGGCAGCAGCCACTGCGTGGGGGCCACCGGCCACTGCACGCCCGCCGGGCCCGACGCCGACAACGCCGCCGCCGTGGCGCCCGCCACCACCGCGCCGCCCAGGAACATGGCCAGCGCGCGGCCTTCCTCGGGCTGCGCCGACTCGCGCTTGAGCATCACGTTGTTCAGCGCGAAGGCGATGCCACCCAGCACCGCCAGCACGTCGGGCAACACGCCGCCACGGCCGGCGCCAGCGCCGTCGCCGTGCGACAGCACCAGGGCCGCGCCGGCCAGCGCCATCGCCACGCGCACGATCGCGCTGGCGGTGAGCCTCTCCTTGAGGATCACGCGCGCCAGCAGCAGCGACCACAGGGGCATCAGGTAGAACAGCAGCACCACGCGCACCACGTCGCCGATGCTCACGGCCCAATTGAACGTGGCGTTGGTGGCGCCCGAACCCAGGAAGATCAGCCACAGCGCCGGATGCGCGAAGAACTGGCGCAGCGCCGACGGCCGCCAGGCCACGATGGCCAGCGCGGACAGCACGTAGATGAGGGTGGTGGCCCACAGCGGGTGCAGGCCCATGGCCTGCAGGTGGCGGAACGGCCACCACGACACGCCCCACACGAAGGCGTTGACCAGCAGGGCGAGCACCGGTCCCGCGGAGCGGGGCCGCGGGAGCGAGGCCGTCGTCATCTCAATGGGAATCGCAGCGTGCGATCTCGAGCAGGCCCTCGACCTCCTCGCGATGGTTCACGAGGTTGCGGCGATGCCAGCGCCAGATCAGCCAGCTGGCGAACGCCACGAACACGCCGAAGATGGCGATCGAGTAGTACACCGACAGCCCGCCGCGGGTCAGCGCCGAATAGAACGCGCCCAGGCCCAGGATGGCGGCCTGCTCGTTGAAGTTCTGCACGGCGATGGAGCGGCCCGAGCCCATCAGGTTGTGGCCGCGATGCTGCAGCAGCGCGTTCATCGGCACCACCATGTAGCCGCCGATCGCCCCGAGGATCGCGAGGAACGGGCCGGCGATCCACACGCTGAGCATCAGGTTGATGGCGATGACGGCGGCGCCCAGCGCCACGCCCAGCAGGATCACCCCGGTGGCATGCACCAGGCTTACCGTGACGGCCGCGAGCAGCGCGCCGGCGGCCGTGCCCAGGCCCACGACCACCAGCAGCGGCGTGGCGTGCGGGATGTCGAAGCCGAGGGCGACGCCCGCCCAGGCCAGCACGAGGTAGCGCAGGTTGCCCGACACGCCCCAGAACAGCGTGGTGGTGGCCAGCGAGATCTGGCCCAGCTTGTCGTCCCACAGGCGCGCATTGCACTGGCTGAAGTCGCGTACGAGCTCCAGCGAGCGGCCGGCCAGCGGCTCCAGCGGCGTCTCGGTGCGCGGGATCCGCAGGTTGAACATGGCGGCGATCACGTACAGCGCCACCATGCAGGCCACCGTGGCCTGCGCCGCCGTATGGATGCCGAAATCGATGAGCGGAACGTGCACCGACAACAGCCACGGCGAGACGCGCGGGCCGATCAGCTGGCCGCCCAGGCCGGCGCCGAAGATGATGGACAGGATCGTGAGACCCTCGATCCAGCCGTTGGCCTTGACGAGCTGCGACGTGGGCAGCAATTCGGTGAGGATGCCGTACTTGGCCGGCGAATACGCCGCGGCGCCCATGCCCACCAGCGCGTACGACAGCAGCGGATGGCTGCCGTAGAGCATCAACAGGCACGCGGCCACCTTGATGGCGTTGGCGTAGAACATCACCCGGCCCTTGGGCACCGCATCCGAGAACGCGCCCAGGAACGGGGCCAGGACGACGTAGAACAACGCGAAGATCGGCACCAGGGCCGCGCGCTGCCACTCCGCCGCGCCGGCGCCCTTCAACAACTCGAGTGCTGCAACGAACAAGGCGTTGTCAGCGAGCGAGCTGAAGAACTGCGCCGCCATGATGGTGAAGAAACCTCTTTTCATTCGTTCGGCATCGTCGGCGTCGAGGCCACCCGCGAGGCCCCGCACCTGGGAAATCTCTCCATAGGGCGAGCGGCTTTATAGCATGAGGGGCATTTGGGCCGCCCGCCCGACGCCGGGCGGCCGGGGGCCCGAGACGGCTGGCAGAATTCACGAATGCCCCGTCCCATCGAAGCCCTCATCCACGTCGACGCCCTCGCCCACAACATCGGCCGCGCCCGCGAAGCGGCGCCCGACGCTCGCGTCTGGGCGGTCGTCAAGGCCAACGCCTACGGGCACGGAATAGAACGAGCGTTCGATGGCCTGCGAGGAGCGGACGGCTTCGCGCTGCTCGATTTCGACGAGGCCCGTCGCATCCGCTCGCTCGGCTGGCGCGGCCCGATCCTGATGCTGGAAGGTTGCTTCGAACAGCGCGACCTGGAGCTCTGTTCGCGCCTGGGGCTGTGGCACGCCGTGCATTGCGAGCAGCAGGTCGACTGGCTCGCCGAGCACAAGACCCACACTGCGCACAGGGTTTTCCTGAAGCTCAACAGGGGCATGAACCGCCTCGGCTTCACGCCCACCGCGTTCCGCGGCGCGCGTGCCCGCCTGGAGCTGCTGCCCCAGGTGGACGAGATCTCGCTGATGACCCACTTCTCCGACGCCGACGGCGAGCGGGGGGTGGCGCACCAGCTGGCAGTCTTCGAGGCGGTCACCGCCGACATGGCCGGCGAACGCACGCTCTCCAACAGCGCCGCCACGCTGCGCCACGGCGCCGACGCGCTGGCCAAGGCACCGCGCATCGGCGGCGACTGGGTGCGCGCCGGCATCATGAGCTACGGCAGCGCCCCCGACTTCCCCGAGCGCGGCATCGCCGACTGGAAGCTGCGCCCGGCCATGACCCTGCGCAGCAAGCTGATCGGCCTGCAGCAGCTGCAACCCGGCGACAGCGTGGGCTACGGCAGCGCGTTCACCGCCGACGCGCCGCTGCGCATCGGCGTGGTGGCCTGCGGCTACGCCGACGGCTATCCGCGCCACGCGCCCACCGGCACGCCGGTGCTCGTGGACGGCGTGCGCACGCGCGTCATCGGCCGGGTGTCGATGGACATGATCACCGTCGACCTGGGCCCGGTGCCGGGCGCCGGCATGGGTTCCGAGGTGACGCTGTGGGGCCACGGACCCGGCGGCGCGGTGCTGCCCATCGACGAGGTGGCGCGGCCGGCGGGCACCATCGGCTATGAGTTGATGTGCGCGTTGGCGTTGCGCGTGCCGGTGACGGTGGTGACCTGAGGTGTCTGGCATCTCCTGCGTACCCGCAGGCAATGCCTGACGCCGATCCCGATACACGTTCGGCGTCAGGCATCGCCGCCGGACACGGC
>JACMOG010000722.1 GCA_014378125.1 Vitreoscilla sp.
GCGTTCCCACCGGCCGCGAGATCATGATGGCGTCCGACGACGGCTTCACGTTCCTGAAGCTGTTCCCGGCCACCGCCGTGGGCGGCATCCCGCTGCTCAAGGCCTTTGCCGGCCCGTTCGCCGACGTGGCGTTCTGCCCCACCGGCGGCGTCACGGTGGAGACCGCCTCGCAGTTCCTTGCGCTGCCCAACGTGAAGGTGGTGGGCGGCTCGTGGCTGACGCCGGCCGACGCGATGAAGAGCGGCGACTGGGCGCGCATCACCGAGCTGGCGAAGCAGGCCTCGGCGATTCGCTGACAGCGGTATTGGCGAGCGTGGATCCTGCGACTTCGCGCAGGATGACAAGAAACCGTCATTCCGCGCGCAGTCGCGGAATCCTGCCCTGCCTTGGCACCGAACTATCGGCGCCGTGGTTCCGCGGCCTGCATCGCCTGCGCGAGCGCGTCAGCCTCGGGCTGGCGCCGATCGACGGCATCGGCTTCGAGGCCCAGCACGACGCCCGTGCGATCCTCGGCGGAGCGGTTCTGGCTCAGCTTGAACTTGCCCTCGAGGCGCGCGACCTCGATCTCGATGCCGACGATCGCGCGTTGCGTGGCCCCGATGAAATCGGCGGGCGCATCGGTCACGTGCCAGGGCATCGAGCGGCCGCCTTCGTGGCGCTCGGTCAGGCGCGTGACGAAGGCGTGGACCCACGCCGGATCGTCGATGGCGCGCAGCCGGCCGTGCGCCTGCACCATCGTGTAGTTCCAGGTGGGCACCACCTTGTGATGCTGTGCCTTGCTGGCGTACCAGCCGGGCGACACGTAGGCCTGCGGGCCCTGGAACACCACCAGCACCCGCTGCCCGTCGGCCTCGCGCCAGAGCGGGTTGGCGCGCGCAACGTGGCCGGTGAGGCGCCAGCCGTCGCCCACGCGCGCCACCTCCAGCGGCAGGATGTCGGCGGCGAGCTCGGCGCCGCCGCGCACCAGCGTGGCCAGCGGCGCCGACTGCATCAGCGCCAGCAGCGCCTCGGGATCCTGTTCGACGAAGTGGGCCGGCTGGTACATCGCGACTCCTGTCAGGCGGGGACGGTGTAGTTGAGGGCGAGGCGTCCGCCGTCGGCGTAAACCACCTCGCCGGTGACGTAGCTGGACGCGTCGCTGAGCAGGAAGCCCACGACGTCGGCGATCTCCTCGGGCTCGCCCAGGCGCTTCATGGGCGTGCGTCCGAGGATGCGCTGGCGCGCGGCGTCGCTGGTTAGCACGGCGTCGCGGGCCAGGTCGGTGGCGATCGTGCCCGGCGCGACCGCGTTCACGCGCACGCCGTGGTCCACCAGGCTGAGCGCCATCGCGCGCGTCAGCTGGTTGATGCCGCCCTTGCTGGCGTTGTAGCTGGCGATGGTGGCGATGGCCATCAGGCCGTTGACCGACGACATGTTGACGATGGCGCCGCGCTTCCGCGCCACCATGTGCCGGGCGACGGCCTGGCCCACCAGGAACGAGCCCTTCAGGTTGACGTTGATCACCGCGTCCCAGTCTTCCTCGGTGACGTCGAGGAATTCGGCGGCGCGGAAGATGCCGGCGTTGTTCACCAGGCCGTCGATGCGCCCGAACTCGCTGATCGTCTGCGCGGTGGCGGCGGTGACGGAGGCCTTGGACGAGACGTCGCAACGGATGAAGCAGGCGTCCTGGCCGGCCTTGCGGAGCTCGACGGCCAGCTCGATGCCGGGGCCCTCGGCGACGTCCCACAGCGCCACGCGCGCCCCGTCACGCGCGAGCCTGCGCGCGCAGGCGGCGCCGATGCCGTTGGAGGCCCCGGTGATCACGACGACGCGGCCTTCCAGGCCGAAGGAAATGCTGCTGCTCATGAAAGCTCTCTGGAAACGGGCGGAAGGGACGTGCGCGCCCGTGGGCGTCGCGGTGCCTGTCACTATACGGCCCGCGCAAGTCGAGTCGGCGGCACCCGGGCGACGTTCAGGACGCCGCGGCCTGCCGCTTCGGGCGGTCCAGCCACGCGATGAGGCCGGCGGCGTTCAGGGCCGCGTCGTCTTGCAGCAGCTCGTCGATGCGCGCGTCGGGCAGGGCGACGCCGAAGGCGCGCGCGCCGTCGCCGTACAGCCGCATCAGGCCCGCGGTGATCGCGGCGAGGCGGTCGGGCGAATCGCGCTGCTCCAGCGCCACCGCCACGGTGGCGTCGAGCATGGCGCGCAGGCGCGCCGCGCAGTCGTCGACGCCGGTGATCCGGCTGTAGTGGGTCAGGAACATCTGCCGCGGCGACGCGGCCATCAGGCGATCGATGGACGCGTGCATGGCCTGCGGATCGAACTGCACCGGCGTGGTGGTGGGAAAGATGAACGCGCGGCCGTCGACGTTGAACTCGGGATAGGCCATGCCGAAGTTGTCGCCGGTGAACCAGCCGCCGCTGCGCGCGTCCCAGAGGCAGTGGTGGTGCAGCGCGTGGCCCGGCGTGTGCGCGAACACGAGCGACCGGCCGGCCAGGTGCAGCGTCTCGCCATCGGCGGTGGACTGCACGCGCTGCGCGTCCACCGGCAGCAGCTCGCCGTAGGCGCGCGCCATCTGCGCGGCGCCGTACACGCCCAGCGCGCCTTGCCACAAGGCCGTGGGGTCGATCATGTGGCGCGCGCCGCGCGGATGCACCACCAGGCGCGCGTCGGGCAGCGCCCGCATCAGCTGGCCGACGCCGCCGGCGTGGTCGAGGTGCACGTGGGTGGCGATGACCCAGTCGACCGCGCCGCGCGGCAGGCCCAGCACGTCGAGCGCGGCCAGCAGCCGCGGCGCGGCGAACGCGGTGCCGGTGTCGATGAATGCGGCGCGACCGCCCTCCGCCACCAGGTAGGCGGCATCGAAGCGGTCGCGATGGAAGCCGGTGTCGATGGCCCAGAGGCCATCGCCCAGCGGTTCGAGGAACGTCGGCAGCGCGGAGGACACCGACGTCCTCCGAGCCTCAGGAGGCTGCGCCGAGGGCGATGTACAGGCGCGCCACTTCGGGAGCGCCGTCGGTGCCCTGCACGGTGCGCAGTTGCTTGACGCCGGCGGCCTTGCCCTTGCCCGACTGCAGCATGGCCACGCCCAGCCGAAGCTTGGCGTCTTCCGGACGCTTGAGGCTGTCCTTGGCGATGCCTTCCTGGATCAGGGCGATGCCTTCGTCGACCTTGCCCATGGATACGACTTCGGCGCCGATGGCCACCAGGTCGTCGCCGGTCTTGCTGGTCTTGGCATCGGCCGTGCGCTTGGACAGCGAGGTGGCGGACTCGGTGGCGGTCTTGTTGACCAGGTCGCGCAGGCGCTGCTGGCGCGCGGCCTCGGCGCCGGTGCCGAGCACGCCGGCGGCGTAGCCCTTGTCGACGACGGCCTTGGCTTCGGCGGGCAGCTGGGCCTGGAGCAGCAGCTGGGCCACCTCCCAGAAGTCGGCGGCGGCGGTGAGGTTGCCCGATGCCAGGCGCAGGCGCAGCAGGTCGAGCGAGAAACGCGACGAGAAGCCCGACTTGCCCGGCAGGTCGGACAGGTAGATGCCCGTGTACTGCTTGTTGGACGGGTAGTACGTGACCAGCTTTTCCTTGACCGTCATGTCGCCGGCCTTGTTGCCGGTGTGGCGGTAGGCGTCGGCCAGGCGCAGCAGGTCGTCTTCATCGGGGCGGCGGCCGGCGGATTCGGCGGCCTGGATCTTGGCGGCGTTGTCGCGCGCCGTCTGGCCGTAGTCGCCGCTGGCGCCTTGCACGTAGTCCTGGATCTGGCGCAGCGAGCTGCTGTTGTCGCCCGACGCCCTGGCCTTTTCGACCCACTGCATCGCCTTGGCGTTGTTGTGCTGCTGGGCATACATGCCGGCGACGGTCTCGGCCAACTGGCCGGCCTCGTTGCCAGGCACC
>JACMOG010000007.1 GCA_014378125.1 Vitreoscilla sp.
CACGACGCTGCCCGAGCTGGTGGCCGAGATGGTCGACGCCGACTACAACACCGCCCGCCGCGACGCCCTGGTGAGCCTCGCCGGCTTCCAGACTTTCAGCCACCATGAGTGAAGGCGCTGCCGTGCACCACGTGCCCGGCAAGGCCGAAGCGATCCTGGTGGCCGGAGCCCGCGGCATGGTGGGCTCGGCACTGGTGCGCCGTTTGCGCTCGGCCGGCTACACCCGCGTGCTGGCCCCGCTGCGCGCGGAGCTCGACCTGCAGCACGCCACCGCCACGCGCGACTGGCTGCAGCGCGAGAAGCCCGCCTACATCTTCATCGCGGCCGCCAAGGTGGGCGGCATCCACGCCAACAACACCTTTCGCGCGCAGTTCCTGCACGAGAACCTGGCCATCGCCGACAACCTCATCGACGGCGCGCACCAGGCCGGCGTGCAGCGGCTGATGTTCCTGGGTTCCAGCTGCATCTACCCGAAGCTGGCGGCGCAGCCGATCCGCGAGGACTCGCTGCTCACCGGCCCGCTGGAGCCCACCAACGAGCCGTACGCCATCGCCAAGATCGCGGGCGTGAAGATGTGCGAGGCCTACAACGCGCAATACGGCCGCCAGTATGTGAGCGCGATGCCCACGAACCTGTACGGGCCCAACGACAACTACGACCTCCAGACCAGCCACGTGCTGCCGGCCCTGATCCGCAAGGCGCACGAGGCCAGGCTGCGCGGCGACTCCGAGTACGTGGTGTGGGGCTCGGGCACCCCGATGCGCGAGTTCCTCTACGTGGACGACTTGGCCGACGCCTGCGTCCACATGATGGAGCAGGGCTACGACGGGCCGCTGGTCAACATCGGCACGGGCCAGGACGTGACCATCCGCGAACTCGCGGAGGCCGTCATGAAGGTGGTTGGTTTTACCGGTCGCATCGTCTTCGACGCGTCCAAGCCGGATGGCACGCCGCGCAAGCTCCTCGATGTCGGTCGACTGCATGCGCTGGGATGGCAGCACCGGGTCGACCTCAAGCAGGGGATTGCCCTCGCCTACCAGGACTTCCTCGTGCGTTTCGAGGCCTGAACGCCCGGCGGGCCAGGCACTTTTGCACGGTTCCCGGCCCGGAAAACGGCGATTCACCCATTGAGGTGAGCGTCGCGAAGTTGACGCAGGTTAGTCTCTACAATCGTCCGTTTGCCGCTCCTGCGGCCGGGCGAGGCATTTGCCATGCGCGCCTGCCATGACTGCAGGCCCTTCAAGGGCCGTGAGGGATTCCCGTCGATGATGCGCTCCGTAATGAAGTCCAGCCGCGCCCGTGTCGGCGCCGTTGCCCTGGCCGCCTTGGCCGCTCTCGCTCTTTCGGCCTGTGGGCAGAAGAAGGACGTCGCCGCGGCCCCCGCCGACGCGGCAGGCAGTGAAGCCGTCGCCAAGGTCAACGGCGACGTGCTCACCGCTGGCCAGCTCACGATCGCGTTGCAGAAGCAGCGTGGCATGCGGCCCGACGCCGGCGACGCCGCGTCCAAGCAGGTGCTCGACGACCTGATCAACGAGCAGATCGTGGCGCAGAAGGCCGTGGCCGCGAAGCTGGACACCGACCCCAAGGTCGTCGCGCAGATCGAGGCCGCGCGCCGCGACATCCTCGCCCGCCGCTTCATCGAGCAGGCCGC
>JACMOG010000723.1 GCA_014378125.1 Vitreoscilla sp.
AGTTGCAGCACCAACGGCAGCGCGGCGTCCGGCTCGACATGCACCATCAAGGGGGTGCCGAGAACATCGGCACGCACGCCCGCCGCGGGCAACAACGAGCGCACGCTGGCGACGTCGAACGACAGCTCGGACGCGATGCCCTGCGAAGCGAAGGCGACCCAGGTGACGCTGGCGCCCTCGCTCCAGCGCGTGAGCGGCTGCAACGTGGCGTGGCGCAGCAGCGCGCCGCCGATGTGCTGGTTCAGCGGCCAGATGAAGTAGGCGCCGCGCGGCACGTCGATGGGCGCGACGGGCAGCACCTGCGTGCCGCCGCCGGGCAGCGCCAGCGTGAGCTGCGCGCCGGTGAAGCCGGGCAGCGGATGATGGCGGCAGTGGTTGTTGACGAACAGGAAGCCGCGCCCGTCGTGGGAGCGAGCCGCGACGCGCAGGCGCGTGAGGTCGGCCGGGTCGGTGCTGTCGCCCACCGCGGTGTCGGTGGTGGCCAGCTCGTCGCCGAAGGCCACCATGAAGCTGTGCAGCGTGCGCAGCCGGCCGTACGACGCGCGCGCCTGGCCGTACTGGCCCAGCGGGGCGCGGAAGTCGTAGCCCAGCTCGGCCACGTCGTTGGGGTAGCGCGTGGCCTGCGTCTCCTCCAGCCCGCGGGCCGGGTTCGTGCCGCCGTGGTACATGTAGTAGCCGTACAGATTGGCGCCCGAGCCCACCTGAACCAGCGCGCACGCGGCCACGTCGTCGGTGGAGAGCACGGGGCGGCGGGGATACGACACATGCATGCCGCCGCCGGCCTCGGCCAGGAAGAACGGGTAGTGCGCCGCGTCGATGCGCCCTTCGGGCGGCGTGCCGCCCACGTTGCCCATCTCGCCGATGCTGCGGCCAGTGTTGAACGCGAACACGCCGGACGGCGGCTGCGGCCCGGTGGAACCGCCCCAGAATCCATCGGGGTAGGCGCCGGAGACGGGCAGCACGTCGTGCGGCGGGATGTCCAGCGTGGGCCAGCCCGTCACCGTCCACAGCGGCACGCGCAGGCCGCTCGCGATCGCGATGCGCTTGAGCTCGGCGATGTGCTCGGCCCCGCGCGACGGGCCGCGGCCGTCGTACTCGTTCTCCAGCTGCACGCCCACCAGCGCCCCGCCTTCCGACCACAGCTGGCCGCGCAGCTGCGCGCCGATCTCGCCGTAGAAGCGATTGACGTGCGCCAGGTAGCGCGCGTCGTTGCTGCGCAGCGCGATCTCGCCGGAGTCACCCAGGGCCTGCAGCCAGTCGGGCAGTCCACCGTTGCGCGCCTCGGCGTGCACCCATGGGCCGGGACGCAGGTGGAACATCAGGCCGGCGGCATGAGCCTCGCGGGCGAAACGGGCCAGGTCGCGGCGACCCCTCCAGTCGTAGCGGCCCTCCTCGGCCTCGTGGTGGTTCCAGAACACGTAGGTGGCCACGATGGCGATGCCGCCGGCGCGCATGCGCTGCAGTTCGTCGGCCCATTCGCCTTCCGGGCAGCGCGAGTAGTGGAACTCGCCCATCACCGGCATCCAGGGACGGCCGTCGCGCTCGATGTAGCGGTTGTTGACGGCCAGGGTGCCCGCGGGGCCGACGCCTCCGTCGCCCAGCGCGAGGAAGTCGCGCTCGACATGCGGAAGGTGGGTGCTGAGGCGGAGAACGGTCATGGATGAGGTTAAGCGTTTAATTTGTCGGTACTATCTGCCTGTCCGGAGCGGGAGTCATCCGGGAGAACCATTACGGTGCAAACAGTCATGGCTACAGAGAAAAATGGCATGGTTCTGGTGCGGGCACGCATTTGACAAGGTCTTGCGCGCACCTGCATAGTGGGTTAATCGTTTAACTATTTTTCCATCCCGATGAAACTAGGTGTCTGCTATTACCCCGAGCAATGGGATCGTGCGCGCTGGCAGGACGACGCCCGGCGCATGGCGGCCATGGGCCTGAAGCTGGTGCGGATCGCTGAATTTGCGTGGGCACGGATGGAGCCGCGGGAGGGCGAGTTCGAGTGGGGCTGGCTGGACGAGGCGGTGGACACGCTGGCGTCTGCCGGGTTGGAGGTGGTTCTGGGCACGCCCACCGCGGCACCGCCGCGCTGGCTCACCGAACGTTACCCGGAAGTGCTGGCGATCGACGCGCAGGGCCGCCCACGCGGCGCGGGTTCGCGTCGACATGTCGACTTTTCCAGCGACAGATACGTGGCGGCCTCGCTCACCCTCGTCGAGGCGATGG
>JACMOG010000724.1 GCA_014378125.1 Vitreoscilla sp.
CTCGGCGTGGTGATGGCCGCGGTGCCCACGGCCACCGGCACACGCGCCACGCTGGCACGCTACGCGGCCACGGCGCTGCTGGCCACGGCGTGCGTCGCCGCGCTGTTGCACGGCGCCCCGCACGAGCGGCTGGCGGCGCTTCGCGAACAGTCGCCGTGGCCGCGCGCCGCCCACTGACCCGCCGCCGCGGCGGCCGTGGAACAATCGGAGCGTCGATCCAGACCGCCCTCCGACGCCTCTTGCGTCCTGCCCCCTCTTGAACCTCGATCCTCGAACCGTCCGGCGCCCGTTCCGGCTGCCCATCGCCACCGGCGTGCTGGTGGGACTCAACGTGGCCGTCTGGCTGCTCCAGCTGGCCAACGGCGTGTCGCCCGGCAACCCGTCCGCGGCCTCGCTGGTGGCCTGGGGCGGCGACCTGCCGCTGTACACGCTCACGGGCGACACCTGGCGCCTGTTCACGGCGATGTTCCTGCACGGCGGCATCGTGCACCTGGGGCTCAACATGTACGTGCTGGCGTTCACGGCGCCCCGCGTCGAATACGAGTTCGGCACCGGCCGCATGCTCGCCATCTACCTGGCCGGCGGGCTGCTGGCCAGTTGCGCCAGCGTGCTGTGGGGCGAGATGCGCTCCACGCCGGACAACCCGGCGGGCCTGCTGACCGTGGGCATCGGCGCCTCCGGCGCGGTGATGGCCCTGTTCGGGTCGCTGCTGGTGGGCCTGGTCATGCCCCCGCCGCGCTTCGCGCACCTGCCCAAGTCGCAGCAGCCCGGCCTGGGACGCGGGCTGGTGCAGGCCGTGGCGATCAACATCGCCATGGGCCTCGCGATCCAGGGGGTCGACAACGCCGCCCACGCCGGCGGCCTTCTCGCGGGCGTGGTGCTGGGCTGCCTGATGGCCGTGGCGCCGGCGGCCCTCGGCCAGCGCGCCACGCTGATGCGATACGTGGCGGCGGCGGCGCTCGTGGCGACGAGCGTCGGCGCGCTGCTGCATGCGGCCGACCAGCCCGAACTCCAGCGCCTGCGCGCCGAGTTCGATGGCGGCCACGCGGCCGACCGGTAGCCCGGGGCCACCGCGGGGACGCGACGGGCGCGTCCATGCGAAAATCGGCTTCCGGCGCACCGTCCGCACGCTGCGCCACCTTCTGTTTTTCCCACCCTGCGTCGCCGCCTCGTTCTCCCCTGGACGCCGGCCGCGCCACGACCAACATCCCGATCATGGACATCGAACGCATCAACGCCATCGGCAACCACATCGCCGACCCCAGCGAGCGCACCACCGCGCTCAGGGGGTATCTTTGACTACGACCGGAAGTCGCACCGACTGACGGAAGTCAACGCCACGATGGAGAACCCGGCCATCTGGAACGATCCCAAGCGGGCCCAGGAGCTCGGCCGCGAGAAGCGGTCGCTGGAGGAAGTGGTCAACACCATCGACCACCTCACGAGCAACCTGTCGGACAACGGCGAGTTGTTCGACATGACCAAGGAAGAAGGCGACATGGCCGGCCTGGCCGCCATCGAGGCCGACGCCAACAAGCTGGGTGCGATCGTGGAGGGCCTCGAGTTCCGCCGCATGTTCTCCAACCCGGCCGATCCGCTCAACTGCTTCCTCGACATCCAGGCCGGCGCCGGCGGCACCGAGGCCTGCGACTGGGCCGCCATGCTGCTGCGCCAGTACCTCAAGTATTGCGAGCGCAAGGGGTCCAAGCCCGAGGTGATGGAAGAGTCGGAGGGCGACATCGCCGCCATCAAGAGCGCCACCATCAAGATCGAGGGCGAGCA
>JACMOG010000725.1 GCA_014378125.1 Vitreoscilla sp.
GCACCCTCGCCGCCTTCGCCCGGCGCGCCGGCGCTTTCGCTGCCTTCGCCGGCGTCGGAAGACGCCTCGGCCCGCGTGGCCGCCGTCGGTTCGGCGGCGTGCGCGGGCACGTCGTCGGCCGCGGCGGGCGCGCGTGCGGCCCGCTCGGCACGGACTCGCGGCGCACGCGGCTTGCGCGGCTCGGCCGCGGGTTCGGCCGCATCGGCTTCGGCATGTGCTTCAGCGACGGGTGCGGGCGCCTCGGCGACCGGCGCGGCGTCGGCCGCGGCCTCCACCGGTTCGGCGGCCTTGCGGGTGCGCTTGCGCGGCGCCGGCGCGGCGGGTTCCTCGGCCTCCGCCGGGGCCGCGACGGCCTCGGGTTCCACCGCGGGGGCGGGCTCGGCCTTGGGCGCGGGCTTGCGCGGCGCGCGTGGTTTCTTGACGGCGGGGGTCGTGCCTTCGGGCGCGTTCCCGGGCGTCAATTCCGGGGTATCGGGACTCATTGCTGCGGACCTTGTTTCAGGTGATCTTCAGGGGACTCGGACGAACCGGAAGATGCGGGCGCATGATCATCGGTCGACGGCGTGGACGCCGATGACGGCGCGGAATGGGGGGTGGTGGAAGGGCCTGCCAGTTGGGCGGCGTGGGCCTGGTCGGCGGCGATGGCCGCCGCGATGGCGTCGGCCTGGCGCGCGGCCTGCGCGGCCTCGGCGTGGGCCAGCGTGGGTTCGGCCGGATGCGCGGGCACGTGCGCTTCGGCAGGTGCCACGGCCACGGCCTCGACCTCGACCGGCATCGCGGCGTCGTAGCCGAGATCGCGCGCATCGGCGTCGGGCGGGGTGGCGACGGCGTCGGTGGGCGGCACGTCGTCACTGGATTCGGTGTCGTCGTCTGCGTCGGCGGCGGCGTCATGCGCCGCCGAAGCGTCGACCGACGGTCCCTCGAGCGCCGGCACCTGGCCGTCGTCGTCCAGCGTCGGCGCAAGCTCCAGCGAGCCCTGCACCTCGCCCAGCAGGCTGGGCTGCAGGTCGGACAACGCGTCGACGGGCGCCAGGCCGCCCTCGAGCGTGGGCAGTTGATCGAGGCTGCCGAGGCCCAGGTCGTCCAAAAACTGGCGCGTGGTGGCGAACAGCGACGGGCGACCCGGGGCATCGCGATGGCCGATGGCCTCGATCCAGCCGCGATCCTCGAGCTGCTTGACGATCTGGCTGCCCACCATCACGCCGCGGATGTCCTCGATGTCGCCGCGCGTGACCGGCTGGCGGTACGCGATGATGGCCAGGGTCTCGAGCACCGCGCGCGAATACTTGGGCGGCTTCTCGGGATGCAGGCGGTCCAGGAACTCGCGCAGCTCCGGCCGGCTCTGGAAACGCCAGCCCGAAGCGATGGAGACCAGCTCCACGCCGCGGCCGTTCCATTCGCGCACCAGCTCGTCGAGCATCGAACGCACGGTATCCGCGCCGATCTGGTCGTCGAACAGATTGCGCATGGCACGCAGCGGCAGCGGCTGATTGGCACAGATCAGCGCGGTTTCAAGAACGCGCTTGGCATCCTGAGTATTCATCGAAGAATTAGCGGGTGTCCGCCTGCATCAGCAGGCCAAGGGAGGGCCGTTGTCAGCGGCGGCACGGCGGCGAGATTCCGCCCACTGGGGCCGGCGGGCTTTCGGTCAGCACTGCGCGCGGTTGGAATCGCCCCATTCCCTGCTCCGGTCGATGGCGTCACCGGGCGCCTTCACGGCGGGTCACGACATCTCGGACTTGAGGGGAATGGCGCATTGTAACCGTTTTGGTGCGATGCGCCGCGCAATATCTTGCGCGCCCCATTCCGGGCCTATCGCGCATCGTCCGAGAAATCCTCCAGCAGGTCGTCACCCACGATCTGGGCCCAGGCCTGGCGGAAGTCGTCGGGCGGCGCGGAGTCGAAGCGCAGCGCCTCGCCGGTGACGGGGTGCTTGAACGCCAGGTGCGCGGCGTGCAGCGCCTGGCGCGTCATGCCCAGCGCCGGGCGGCCACCGTAGAGCTCGTCGGACACCAGCGGATGGCCGCGGAACGTGAAGTGCACCCGGATCTGGTGCGTGCGCCCGGTGTGCAGCGTGCAGCGCACGGCGGCGATGCCGTCGGCATAGGCCACCTGCTCGATGTCGGTCTTGGCCCACTTGCCGCTGTTGATGACGGTCATGCGCACGCGCACCTTCGGGTCGCGGCCGATGGGCGCCTCGATGGACTCCTGCACGGTCTTCAGGCGCCCGTGCACCAGCGCCAGGTACTTGCGGCTGACCACCCGCGTGGCGATGTCGCGCATCAGGCCGGTGACGCCTTCCAGCGTGCGGCCCACCACCATCAACCCCGAGGTGTCCTTGTCGAGCCGGTGCACGATGCCCGCCCGCGGCAGCGTGGCGGCATGCGGGTCGCGAAACAGGATGCCGTTGAGCAGCGTGCCCGACCAGTTGCCGGCGGCCGGATGCACCACCAGGCCGGCCGGCTTGTCCACCACCATCACGTGCTCGTCCTCGTAGACGATGTTCAGCGGGATGTCCTCGGGCTTGAACGCCTGGTCCTGCGCCGGCCGCACCAGCTCGACCTGCACGCGCCAGCCGGCCTTCATGCGAGCCGAGGCGCTTGAGGAAACTTTACCTTCCACCAGCACCCGCCCGTCGGCGATCAGGCCCTGCAGGTGGGCGCGCGAAAACTCGGGCGCGAGGGTGGTGAGAAGCTTGTCCAGCCGCTCGCCATGCTGGGCCAGCGTGATGGCATGCGTCCGGATCTCGGACGCGTCGTCCTCGGGTTCCAGTTCATCGGGGCGCGGATCGGGGTCCGCTTCTGTCAAGCCACTGCTCATATAATTCCGGGGATTCTTTCCAATTGCACTGCGACCTTGCGCTGCACCCAGCGCCCAGCCAATGACCTTCTCGATCGCTTCCCGCCGCCTCGTCACGCTCGTGGCGTCGATTTCCCTGGCAGCCCTCCTGGCCGCCTGCGCATCACAAGCCGAGAAGGACGCCGCTTCGCCGGTGGAGAAGCTCTACGCCGAGGCGATGGACGACGCCGAGTCTGCCAACTACGACCGCGCGATCAAGTCGCTCGACCGCATCGAAGGCAAGGCGGCAGGCTCCATTCTCGCCCAGCAAGCGCAGCTCGAACTCGCCTACCTTTACTGGAAGACGGCCGACAAGGTCCAGGCCCTGGCCACCATCGACCGTTACATCAAGCTCCACCCGTCCAGCCCGGCGCTCGACTACGCGTTGTACCTGCGCGGCATCATCAACTTCAACGACGA
>JACMOG010000726.1 GCA_014378125.1 Vitreoscilla sp.
CGCCCAGCGTCAGCTTGGAGTTGATGTGCACGTCGTCGACGACGATGTACTGGCCGTACTGGTCGGTGAGGCAGGTGGTGCGCTTCTCGAACTCGGCGGCGTCCTTCTTCGTCCACCAGTCCTTGAGGTTGCCCTTGGCATCGAACTGGCGGCCGTCGTCGTCGAAGCCGTGGGTGAGCTCGTGGCCGATGGTGCCGCCCGTGTTGCCGTAGTTGGGCGCGGCGTCCATCTTCGCGTCGAACAGCGGCGGCTGCAGGATGCCGGCCGGGAAGTTGATGTCGTTCATCTGCGGGTCGTAGTACGCGTTCACCGTGGGCGGCGTCATCTGCCACTCGCTGTGGTCGACGGGCTTGCCGATCTTGGCGAACTGGCGGCGCGTCTCGAAGGCGTCGCCGCGCTGCACGTTGCCCAGCAGGTCGTCGGGCCGGATCTCGAGCGCCGAGTAGTCGCGCCACTTGTCGGGATAGCCGATCTTGTTGACGATGCCGTGCAGCTTTTCCAGGGCCCGTGCCTTGGTCTCGGGTCCCATCCAGTCGAGCTGGCGGATCTCGCTGTCCATCGCCGCCTGGATCTGGCGCGTCATGTGCAGCGTCTTGGCCTTCAGGTCGGGGCTGAAGTTGTCCTTGACGAACTCCTGGCCCAGCGCCTCGCCGATCTGGGCGTCCACCAGGGTCACGCAGCGCTTCCACGCGGGGGCCTGCGCCGTGACGCCGCGCAGCTCGCGCCGGAAGTACTCGAAGTTCTCGTCGACGAACGGCGTCGACAGGAACGGCGCCGAGATATGCGCCACGTGCCAGCGCAGGTAGGTCTTGATCTCGTCGAGCTTGCGCAGGCGCAGCTGGAAGTCGAGCGCCTGGAAGAACTTCGGCTGGCTGACGTTGAAGCGGTCGTTGCCTGCCAGCCCCACTCCGGCGAGATAGGACTTCCAGTCGAAGGCCGGCGTCAGGGACTGCAGCCGGCTTTCGTCGGCGGGATGGAACAGCCGCTTCGAATCGCGCAGTTCCACCTGCGTCATCGAGCCCCTGGCCAGCGCCGTCTCGATGGACATCACCGTGTCGGCATGCGCCTTCGCGTCGCCGGCGTCGTCCCCCAGAAGCTGGAACATGCGCGTCACGTGGGCCACGTACTTGTCGCGCAGCGCCTTCGACTTGGCGTCCGTCTTCGTGTAGTAGTCGCGGTCGGGCATGCCCAGGCCGCCCTGCGTGGCGAACGCGATCACGCGCGACGAGTCGGCGTAGTCCTGCGCCGAGCCGAACGAGAAGAGGAAGCCGTCGTCGCCCGAGTTCAGCTGCACCGCGGCGAGCACCGCCGGCAGGTCTTTCTTCGTGCGCATGCCGTCGATGCGGTCGAGCGTGGGTTTCATCGGACGCGCGCCCAGCGACTGGGTGAGGCGCTCGTCGGTGCAGGCGGCGAACGCGTCGCCGATCTTCTGCTGCGGCACCGTGCGGTCGCTCGTCTGCGTGGCCCGCCGGTCGAGGGTGCCCCACCGCACGCGCTGGGTGGCCTGGGCCATCTTCTGGAACACGCCCCAACTGGCCTCGTCGGCCGGGATCGGGTTGTTCTTCTGCCAGCCGCCGCAGCTGTACTTGTAGAAGTCGACGCAGGGGTCGACGGACTTGTCCATCGCCGTCACGTCGAGCACCGGCGTGTACGGCAGGCGGGTGAGGGGGGCGGCGGCGGCGGAGCCCGAGGCGGCGGGGCCGACGGCCGCGGCCGAGGAGGCTGCCGGCTTCGGCGCTTCCTGGGCGCCGGCGGGAACGGCGGCGCAGCCCGCGAGGGCGACCGCCGCAAGGAGCTTCTTGCGGAAAAAATGCATCACTCGACCTTCACGCCCTTCCAGAAGGAGACGCGGCCCTTGATGTTGGCCGCGGGCTCGGTGGGTTCGGGGTAGTACCAGACGGCCTCGGGATTCGTCTCGCCGTTGACGAACAGCGTGTAGTAGTACGCCTGGCCCTTCCACGGGCAGCTCGTGCGGTGGTTGCTGAACGTGACGTAGTCGCGGTTCAGGCTGGACTCGGGAAAGTAGTGGTTGCCCTCGACCGTGACGATGTCGTCGCTCTCGGCCAGGACGGCCCCGTTCCAGGTGGCTTTCATTGCGGTTCTCCGGCTGCGTGACGCGGCGGTGCGCGCGCGTCGATGCCGTAGTTTCGCAGGTCGGAGGAGCCGGGGCCTGTTGTATAGGGGAGGGAAGCCCCGCCTTGACGCCGCCGGAAGGCGTCGCTTTGGGGCGCCTTGGGTCGCGTTGGGTCGCCTCCCCAGGTTACTTCGGCAGGGGCAGGTTGGTGCGCAGTTGGCCCTGGCGGTTGACCTCGATGCACGGCGCGTGGCCCAGAGGCTGCCACTCGGGCTGCAACGGTTTGGGACGCGCGACGCGCTCGCCCAGCGGTTGCCAGGGTGCGGGTTCCGATTCGCCGGCGACTTTCATATGCTCTCCTTGAAGGATGCCATGTGAGCACGCAAGACTAGCAATCGGCGAGCCAGGGTTTTGGCGATGCGCGCCAAGCGGATAAGTTCGCTTCAGAATGTTTATGAGTACCCGCGATGAGTAAAGTGTGCGTGTGACTGCGGCTCTACGAGGGTGCGACGCAGTCAGCGGGGCACTCGTCCTGAGAGGCAGCTCAAAACTGTAAACAATGCACCGAAGAACGGCGCAGATCCGTCTGTGCACGTACGCGGTGCAAACAAAACGTCATGCTGCTCGCGCTCTCCGCGGCATGGCGAAATGGTACGAGAAAAGAGCAATAACAGGCGGATGGCAAGAGTCTAGTCGCGGGGGGCAACTCGCTGCGTTCAACGTGGCCCTCTCCCTCGTGCGTCTAACGAGCACGTCCGGTGTCATGCCGAGCGCGGCTGCTATCGAAAAAAAATGACCGAAAGCGATGGTTGCCGGCGGCCATTTTCGAGCATGGACAAGTCCTCGATGGGCGTCTAACCGCTGCGCGCGGCATACCCGCCCAGCGGAACGCCGATTGCTCGCTCGCAAAATGAGTTGCGTGCGGTTTAGGAAGTAGTCTTACCGCAGCCGAAGGCGAAGGATGGTCAATGAGCGAAACCGCACTGAAATTCCACGTCGAGCCCCGGCAGCGCGCGGCGTTGCTGAAGGCACTGGGCAGCCACGAGCTGGAGCAGATACCGCTGTCCGCTCGCTACTTCGATACCGCCGACCTGCTGCTTGAGCGCAACGGCATGGCCTTGCGCGTCCGCGACGAGGGCAAGCGCCACGTACAGACGCTGAAGGCGACCCTGGCCGACACCCGCGAGCGCTTCGAGGACGAGCGTGAGTTCGACGCGCCGGCCGGCGGTGTCGAGGCGGCGGCCCGCCCCGAGCGCCACCGCGCCAGCAAGGTCGGACGCAAGTTGCCCGCGCTGCTGCGGCGCCACGACGAGCCGCCGTTGATGGAGGTCTGGCGCTCGGACGTGACGCGGATCCGGAGCCGCCTCGAATTGCATGGTGCTGTCGTCGAATGGGCGCTCGACGAGGGCCAGGCGAGCGCGAGCGGCCGTACCGGGCCCATCTCCGAGCTGGAACTCGAATTCAAGGGCGGCGACATCGCCGGCCTCTACGCGGTGGCGAGCGACTGGCAAGCTCGACACGGCCTGTGGTTGGACGCCGTCTCCAAGGCCGAGCGCGGGGCGCTACTGCGGCGTAACCGAGCGTTCGCCGACCCGGTAAAGACCGAGGCTCCGCAGTGGAGCGCGCGCGAGGCGGCGACACTGAGCGACACCGGGCTGCTGCAGCGCATGGTCGCGTCGAGCCTGCAGCAAATCCGGCCCAACGCGAGCGAACTTGCACGCGGCAGCCAGGACCCGGGGCACGTGCACCAGCTGCGAATCGGACTGCGCCGCCTGCGGGTCGCCGCGCGCGCGATGCTGCCATTCGCGCACGCCCTGCCGCCGGACTGGGAGGAGGGCGTGAAGCCGCTGTTCGATGCGCTCGGCCAGGCGCGCGACGCGTACGTGTTCGCGACAACGCTCGCGC
>JACMOG010000727.1 GCA_014378125.1 Vitreoscilla sp.
AAGGTCTACGTGCTGCCCAAGCACCTGGACGAGAAGGTGGCGCGCCTGCAGTTGACCACGCTGAACGCGAAGCTGACGGAGCTGACCGACGAACAAGCCGCGTACATCGGCGTCGCCAAGAGCGGCCCGTACAAGCCCGACGTCTATCGCTACTGATGTTGGCCCGACACTGGATGAGCGCCGGCAGTGCGTCCACCCGGCTCGCCTTCGCCATCGGCATCGCCTCTGCCGTGGCGCGCCGATGAACGTCGAGCCACGCGGCCACGCGCACGGCAGCGCCGGAAAAGTCGGCGTGCTGCTCGTCAACCTTGGCACTCCCGACGCGCCCACCCCGCCGGCGCTGCGCCGCTACCTGGCGCAGTTCCTGTCCGACCCGCGCGTCGTCGAGATCCCTCGCGCCCTTTGGTGGCCGATCCTGCACGGAGTCATCCTGCGCCTGCGTCCGGCCGCTTCCGCGCGCAAGTACAGGAAGGTCTGGCTGCGCGACGGCTCGCCGCTGGCGGTGTGGACGGCGCGCCAGGCCAACCTGCTGCGCAACGGCATTGGCGAGCGCGGCGCGATGGTGGAAGTGCGTTGGGCCATGCGCTACGGCCAGCCGGCGATCGCCGCCGAGCTCGACAAGCTCTGCGCCGAAGGCGCTACCCGCATCCTCGTGTTCCCGGCCTATCCGCAGTATTCGGCCGCAACCACCGCCAGCGTGCTCGACGACGTTGCCGACTGGATCCGCCGCACGCGCCGGGTGCCCGAGCTACGCTTCGTCAATCATTACCACGACGACCCGGCCTACATCCAGGCGCTGGCGGCCCAGGTGCGCCAGCACTGGCAGCGCGAAGGTCGCGGCCGCAAGCTGGTGATGAGCTTCCACGGCATGCCCAAGCGCACGCTACTCCTGGGCGATCCGTACCACTGCGAGTGTCTGAAGACGGGCCGGCTGCTGGCCGAGGAGCTCGAGCTCGAGCCCGACGACTGGCGCGTCACGTTCCAGAGCCGCTTCGGCCGCGCCGAATGGCTGCAGCCGTATACGGAGCCGACGCTGACGGCGCTCGCCAAGGCCGGCGACGAGGGCGTGGACGTGATCTGCCCTGGCTTCGCGGCGGACTGCCTCGAGACGCTCGAGGAGATCGCCATCGAGGCGCGCGCGGCTTTCCTTGAGGCCGGCGGCAAGATTTTCCATCACATCCCGTGTCTCAACGACAGTCCCGACGGGATGCGGGCGATGGCCAGCGTCGCATTGCGACACCTGCAGGGATGGCAGACCTGTCTCCCCTCGACGGAAGAGCTGAAGCAACGCCAAGCTCGGGCGATGGCATGCGGAGCCGTCGAGTAGAGCTGCGGGCCATCAAGACCACCCGGGTTGCAGCCTGGGCGGGCCGCTGTATAGCCAGCGATTCGCGAGTAGCTGCTCGCCCAGCAATCTCAAGCCCGCGTTGCGGCCCAGGCGCAAGAGGCCGCGTGCGTGATAGATGCGGCCATTGAACCGCGACATGCGTTGAACGCGCGCGTTGCGCTCCCAGCGATGCGCGGCGTACTTGGCGAACAACGCCGACCAGTCCAGCCTGACACGGGTGCGGTGAACCAGTTGACCCAGCGTCCAGGCGTCCTCCATCGCCATGGCCGCGCCCTGGGCAAGATACGGGCGCAGTGGATGAGCCGCATCGCCGAGCAGGGCAACCCGCCCGCGCGCAAGGTCGGAGGGGCCGTGCAATGGCGCGCGATCATGCAAAGTCCAGAGCGTCCAGCGAGGTACCGCGTCGATCAGTGCGCGCAGATTCGCCGCAACGGGCCCCGTGGCGGTGAGCAGGTCTTCGACGCGCGCCTCCTGCGTCCAGCGACCGGGGCTCGCTCCCGAGCGACCGTGAACCACGGCCACGAGGTTGATCCATTGGCCGCTGCGCACAGGATAGCTGACGACGTGCATGTCCGCACCCAGCCAGACCTGTACCGAATTGCTCCGCGCGGTGCGTGAAAGGCTTTCGGCGGGGATGAGTCCACGATAAGCCAGGTGGCCCGTGGGTTGCGCAGGCTCGGTGCCGAGCAAGGCCTCACGCACCCGACTCCACAAGCCATCGCAACCGATCAGTGCCGAACCGGAGAGCGCGACGCCGTCCTCCAAATGCACAAGCACCGCATCCGATTGGATCTCGAAGGTGCTGACGCGCGCCTGCAGGCGGAGCGTCGCCGGTGTGCGCGAGTGCAAGGCGTCCAGCAGCAACCGATGCAGGTCGGCGCGGTGGACACAGGCGTACGGTCGCCCGAAGCGTGCAAGTGCCGTCGCGCCCAGCCTCAAATGGCCGAGTTGGCGCCCATCGAGCGAGTCCCGCACGCACAGGTCGTCCGGATATGAGGCGATGGAGCGAAGGCGCTCGTCGAGGCCCCAGTCCGACAAGACGCGCATGGCGTTCGGCCCCAACTGGATCCCCGCTCCAAGTTCGGCGAAGTCGTCAGCTTGCTCCAGTACGGTGACCGGCACGCCCGAGCGACCCAACGACAGGGCGCATGCCAAGCCGCCGATGCCGGCGCCGGCGACGAGCAGGCTGCTATCCATGAGTGGTGTCTCGGCTCTTGCTAGAGCACCAGCCCCTCTTCGATCACCAGCCGCGCGAGCGCCTGTTCCAACATGGTCCTGGCCGAGCTCGTGACGTCATGCAGATGGCGATGCAGAGCCGCATCGTTCTGATTGCGGGAGGCACACTCCGTGCTGTACAGCTCGAAACCCACCAACAGCGTGACGATCTCGGCCAGGTGCCGGGGACACTCGCAGGCGACGACCGACGGCATCTCTGCCAGGGTCACCAGTTCCGCATCGCTGTAGCGCCTCGGGCTCGATGCAACGACGCTTGCGACCGTTTCCACGCTTGGCCGTGACGTGACGATCAGACCCGCAAGTTCTCTTCCGGTGACCGGATCGCGGCGCACCGCCACGCCGGCCGCGCCAAGCGCTTCGGCGACTGCCTGGGGGCCGAACGAATACACCACGATGACGTGGGCCGACGGCAGGTTGCTGCGCAGAGCCAGGACACGATCGGTCATGGACGCGTGCAGGGAAGCCACGTGGACGACCAGTACGTCGGCGGCGCCGACGCGGGCCACTTCGCGCTCGACATGGGCCAGGTCGTCGAAGACATACGCCGGCGCGGGTCGTAGCCGTCCCTCGAGCTTGCGTGCGGCGGAGTGGCCGACGACGAGGACCCGCAATGCGCCCACCGTTGCGACCTGGTTGCCCGCTGACAGGGCGACCAGCGCCTCGGTGTCGAGACGGGCCACGGCGCCGATCGCATGCCCTTCCATCGTCAGACGCTTGATCAGCCGCAGCCGCTCGATGTCCTTCATGGAATAGGTGCGTTGCCCCGAGGCCGCCTTGGGCGGCGCCACGACACCGTAGCGGTGCTCCCAGATGCGCAAAGTCGAAGGCGGCAGACCGGCCAGGCGCGCAGCCGTGCCGCTGCGCATCAAGGGTCTGCTTGCTCGTTCGTCGAGTGCGTTGGGTTCGGTCATATGAAGATTTTCCATGGCAAGTAACGATTGTGCCTGATTCCTCAAGTTGACACGCTATTGCAACGCAAATATTGACTCAAAGACCATTTTATCGAATTCAAACCTATTTCATTGAGAGATATCCGCACTAGAGTCCGTTTCATGGATTTCGATGCACCGCACGACCCTGAAGACCGATCGCACCCCCGCGAG
>JACMOG010000728.1 GCA_014378125.1 Vitreoscilla sp.
CCATCGCGCGGCTCGAAGGCGGCGTGCTGCGCACGTTCCGCGCGTGGCCCGAGGGCGAGGCGCTGGGACTGGCGCGCATCGCCGCGCCGGCCGACGCGTGGCCGCGCGTGGAGATCGTGCTGAACCACGCCGGCGCCGACGGCCGGCTGGTGGACGCCGTGGTGGCCCCGGGCGCCGTGGGGCTGGTGGTGGCCGGCACGGGCCACGGCACGCTTGGCGCGCGCTTGGCCGAGGCGGTCGATCGCGCGCGGGCCGCCGGCGTGCGGGTGACGCGAGCGAGCCGGTGCGCGTTCGGGCCGGTGCTGCCGCACGACGCGCACGACGACGAGGCGGCGGGCGAACTCAGCGCCGTGCAGGCGCGGGTGGAACTCCAGCTGGAGCTGCTGGGCGCGGCCTGACCAGGCGTCAGTGATCGCCGGGCAGCGGCCTGGCGCTGCCGGCCAGTTGCTGCCCGTCGGCCACGGCCTTGGCGATCTGGTCGGCCGACAGCGTGGTGCCCATGCGCTGCGCCACGCTGTCGCCGTTGATCAGCGCGGTGGCCGCGCCGTCGTCGAAGCGCTGGCGGCAGGCCATGTAGGCCACCCAGTAGGTGAGGGCGCGGGCGCGGTCCTGCGGCACGCCCAGGCCCGTCTCGTAGCCGTTGACGCGGCTTTCCAGCGAGTCTGAATCGCAGGTGTGCACGCCGGCCTCCAACGCGTCGTCGACGCGCTGCTTCCACGCCGCGTTCTCAGGCGCGGCGACGTCGGAGCTGGCACTCACGCCCAGGCCGTCGGGCCCTTCCTTCAGCATCTCGGTGGCGGCATGGTGCACGCCGGCCAGCGCCGCGCGCTCGAGCCAGCGCAGCCGGCTCTGGATCTGGTCGGACGCGATGTCGCCGCAGGCCTGCTGGGTGGTGGGCAGCAGCTCGCGGTCGCCCGGCAGGATGTGGTGGGCCATCCAGCCCTCGTGGTCGCGCGCCCAGAGGCAGGTGGTGACCAGCTGGTAGGCGGCGAATGCATCGACCGGATCGTTGGAGCGGCCGAGGCGATCGACCTTCTGCGACAGCGACTCGTAGCGATTGGACGCGCGTGGCGCCGAAGCGGGTGCGCTCGCGGCCGGTGCCGGTGGGGCGAGCGCGAGATCGGGCTCGGAGGCCATCGCCAAGGGCGGCTCGGGCGCCGGCACCGTCGTCACCGCGGCGACCGCGCCGTGGCTCGACCCGTAGAGCACGGCACCGCCCACCATGGCGGCCGCCAGGGTCGACGCGATGAGGAAGGGCCGCCGGTTGTGCACTGCGGAATGATAGGGGACGCGTGCTCGACCGAGCGAGGCGGAAACGCGAAGGCCCGCACGCGGCGGGCCCGATCGGTGAAATCCTGCGCCCCCCGGGCGAGCCCCGGAGCGCAGAGGATCAGACCACTGTCAGCGAGACGTCGATGTTGCCGCGGGTGGCGTTCGAGTACGGGCACACCTGGTGCGCCGCGTCGACCAGCGCCTGGGCGGCCGCCTTGTCCATGCCCGGGATCGAGATGCGCATGTCCACCTTGATGCCGAAGCCGCCGGGGATCGGGCCGATGCCCACGTCCGACGTGATCGACACTTCGCTCGGCAGGGCGATCTTCGGGGCGCCGGTCATGCCCGAGGCCACGGCCTTCATGGCACCGATGAAGCAGGCCGAGTAGCCCGCCGCGAACAGCTGTTCCGGATTGGTGCCGGGCTTGCCGTCGCCGCCGAGTTCCTTGACGGTGGTCAGCGTGACGTCGAGGTTGCCGTCGGACGACTTGGCGGTGCCGGTACGGCCGCCGGTGGCGGTGGCGGTGGCGGTGTAGAGGATCTTTTCGGGTGAGGCCATGACTTGCTCCTTGCGGTGGGTGGAACGCGGCGTTCGGCCGCGCGGGGTGAATTCAGTGTTGTTCGTTCCGGGTGAGCGCGGCGCGCATGGTGGTGAGCTGGCGCGTGAGGTCGACGATCTCCGACAGTTCGCAGCCGGACGCCCGGCCGATCTCCTGCGGGACGCGGCGCGCCCGGGCCTTGAGCTGGCGGCCGGCCGGCGTCAACCGAACGATGACACGTCGCTCGTCCTGCGCATCCCTCTCGCGACTGAGCTGGCCCTGCGTCTCAAGGCGCTTGAGCAGCGGCGTGAGCGTGCCGGAGTCGAGCGCCAACCGCTCGCCGAGCACGCCCACCGTCAGGCCGTCGTCCTCCCACAGCGCCAGCATCACCAGGTACTGCGGGTAAGTGAGGCCGAGCGGCGCGAGCAGTGGCTTGTAGACCTTGGTCATCGCCAGCGAGGCCGAGTACAGCGCGAAGCACAGCTGCTTGTCGAGCGCGAGCCAGGCATCGGCGCGCGGGTCGGCGCGCGGGTCGGCGGTCGGGGTGGAGACGTTGGCTCGGGGCATGGATGAAATGTAGCGCGCAATTAAAGTGCGCACAATCGAAATGGTCCTTGTCAGTTCGCACGTGGCTGATCGGGGGTCTGGCATTGCCCGCGGGTACGCGGGCAAGGCCAGACCCCTCGAGCCCCTCAGAACTTCGGAATGCGGATGCGGGAAATCATCAGCGACCCCGACACCGCGAACATCAGCACCAGCGGGTGGAAGCGGAAGCCGCCGAGAGAGAACATGCCGCCCCACAGCGCGTCGCCGATGCTGCCCATCGCCGCGGCGATGCCCAGCACCACCACCAGCAGCAGCGACGTGGGAATGGGCGTGCCCTCGAAGTACTTCACCTTGTCGCCGCCATCGGCCAGCTTGACCGCGGTGATGTTGTAGCGCGCCAGGCGCGACACGCCGCAGACCACGAAGAACACGAGCACGATGCGATCCCACAGGCCTTGCATGCCGCAGCCATAGGCGATGGCCGCGGGCGCCACGCCGAAGGAGATGACGTCGGCCAGCGAGTCGAGCTCGCGGCCCAGTTCGGAGCTCTGCTGGCGCCAGCGCGCCACGCGCCCGTCGAGCACGTCGAACACCAGCGCGGCCGGGATCAGCCAGCACGCGAACCAGATGTGTCGCACATCTTGCGTCTGCAGGAACGTCATCACGGAGAACAGCGCCCCCACGCCGCAGAACGCGTTGGCGAGGGTGAACCAGTCCGCGAGGTGGAACTCGCGGATCATCGAGAACGGCTTGGGTTTGTCCATGGTCGCAGGATACGGCACGCGACGGACCCGCCCCGGGGCCCGACCTTCAGGCCTCCTCGGCCTCGATCACCAGGCGCACGCGCCGCGCCTTCGTCGCCTGCGTCTTGACGACGACGCGCAGCGGCACGCCGGCCGGCAGCTCGCGCCGGAAGTGGTAGTCCATCGAGTCGGTGTGGCCCGGGTTTTCGGTGGGGGCGCGACGCGTCCATTCGAGGTCGCCGTCGACGTCCACCCGCATGGCGTGCTCGGCGCCCTCGGCCAGGCGCGTGACCACCAGCCGGCAATCGATCTCGAAATGTCGCGTGCGAAACGAGTCCGCCGGAATCACCAGCGTGGCCACGTCGGCGTCGCCGGCGTCGATGCGCCAGCGCTCGGGCTGGGCCGGCGCGGACGGAAGTGCTTTGCTCATGGGGCCGCACGTTATCGCAACCCCGCAGACCTCGCGGTTACAGGGCCGTCGGCGCGACCCGGTAAACTTCGCGGCTTTGCGCGCCACGACGCCAATGGTTGCCGACTCGACAGTGATTCCGTTTGCGTTCGAACTGAAAGACCTCAGCCTGCCGCTGGTCACGGTGGTCCTGCACCAGGCCGACGCCGCCGTCCTCGCCGACGAGTTGCAGCAGCGCCTGGGCGATACCCCCAATTTCTTCGACGACGACCCGGTCGTGCTCGACCTCGCGCCCCTGCGCGAGCGCGAGGAACCGCTGGCGTTCGCCGAGCTGGTGGCCGCGTTGCGCCGGCACCGCATGCGCCCGTCGCTGGTCACCGGCGGCAGCGCCGCGCAGATGGCCGACGCGCTGACCGCGGGCCTGCCCGCCGCGCCCGCCGCCGCGGCGCCGTCCCGGCCCCGCACCGTCGAGGTGGAGGTCATCCGCGAGGTGGAGGTGGTGCGCGAGGTGCCGCTGCAGGTGCCCACGCTGGTGGTCGACAAGCCGTTGCGCTCCGGCCAGCAGGCCTACGCCAAGGGCGGCGATCTCATCGTGCACGCGGCGGTCAACGCCGGCGCCGAGGTGCTGGCCGACGGCAACATCCATGTCTACGGCCCGCTGCGCGGCAAGGCCATCGCCGGCTCGCGCGGCAACACCGAGGCGCGCATCTTCACCACCTGCCTCGAGCCCGAACTCATCTCCATCGCGGGCGTCTACCGCACCACCGAGACGCCGCTGCCCAAGGACGTGGCCGGCAAGCCCGCCCAGGTGCGGCTCGTCGACGGCGTGCTCGTGATGACTCCGCTCAAGCTCTAACTTCTCAATCAGGATCGCATTCACATGGCAAAGATCGTCGTCGTCACTTCCGGCAAGGGCGGAGTCGGCAAGACCACCACCAGCGCGAGCTTCTCGTCGGGCCTCGCGCTGCGCGGCCACAAGACGGCCGTCATCGACTTCGACGTGGGCCTGCGCAACCTCGACCTGATCATGGGCTGCGAGCGCCGAGTGGTCTACGACCTGATCAACGTGATCAACGGCGAGGCCAACCTGCACCAGACGCTGATCAAGGACAAGCAGTGCGAGAACCTGTTCGTGCTGCCGGCCTCGCCGACGCGCGACAAGGAAGCCCTCACCAAGGACGGCGTCGAGCGCGTGCTCAAGGAGCTGGCCGAGATGGGCTTCGAGTACATCGTGTGCGACTCGCCTGCCGGCATCGAGACGGGCGCGCTGCTGGCCATGCACTTCGCCGACGAGGCGCTGGTGGTCACCAATCCCGAGGTGTCGTCGGTGCGCGACTCCGACCGCATCATCGGCATGCTGGGCAGCAAGACCAAGCGTGCCATCGACGGCGCCGAGCCGATCAAGGAGCACCTGGTCATCACGCGCTACAACCCGTCGCGCGTGGAGGATGGCCAGATGCTGTCGGTATCCGACATCCAGGAGATCCTGCGCATTCCGCTGATGGGCGTGATCCCCGAATCGGAGAGCGTGTTGCAGGCGTCCAACCAGGGCACGCCAGCGATCCACCTGAAGGACTCGGACGTGTCCGACGCCTACACCGACCTGGTGGCCCGCTTCCTGGGCGAGGACAAGCCGATGCGTTTCGTCGACCACGTGAAAGCGGGTTTCTTCAAGCGCCTGTTCGGAGGTAGCAAGTGATGTCCTTGTTCTCCTTTCTTCTCGGCGAAAAGAAGAAGACCGCGTCGGTCGCCAAGGAGCGGCTGCAGATCATCCTCGCGCACGAACGCGGCGGACGCTCGAAGGCGGACTACCTGCCGGCACTCCAGCGCGAGCTGATCGCGGTCATCTCCAAGTACGTGTCGATCAATCCCGACGACATCAAGGTGCACCTGGAACGCCAGGACGACCTCGAGGTGCTGGAGGTGAAGATCGAGCTGCCGGACTCGGCGCGGCCTTGAGCAGAGCGGCGTCGGGCTGCCGATAGGCAGCAACGGTGCTTCGCGCTTGGCGCTCTTGGCTCTCCAGGGATGTCAACGGGCTCGGGCCGCGTCCTCGGCAGGCGGAGACGGTGGGGCCTGGGCGGTTGGGACAAATACGGGGCATCCCATTTTGTGAGGGGGTTGGCATTGGCGCAGCCATCGAGGCCGCGCCAATGCCCGCGGCCAACAGGTCAACCGGGCGCCGTGTCCGACGCGAACGGAGGCGGAGGCCCGGCGCGTCGTCCGCTGAAGCAGGCGACTTGTGAATGACCGTTTTCTAGCGAATCGCTTTTCACACTGGCCGGGTTCTGGTCAATTCGCGGTTGTCTGCTTCCGCTGCATTGCTGGCATCGGCCGAGGCCGCGTCCGCGCATCGCGAACGAGCCCGATGACGTTCGGCTGGGCCTCGAAATGCGCGCGGCGTCAACGGCGGGTTTCTGAGTGAAGCGGACATTGCCAGGCGCAAAACTGGAACGGCGGAGGCTTCCAGACGGCCGTTCGAGGAGTTTGAACGCTCTCCGGTCGAATGACCGCTTGCTCAGGGCACGAGTAACATGCGTCCACCCATAGCTGAAGTTCGTCCGGCGTCGGGTTCCTGTCGGCCAGG
>JACMOG010000729.1 GCA_014378125.1 Vitreoscilla sp.
TGCGCTTCGCTCTGCGCCTGCATGGAAATGCTTTCCACCAGCGCAGACAGTTCGCGCGTCACACGGTCGATGTCGACCAGCGCCGCACCGGCCGCGTCGGACAGTTGCGCTCCCTGCACTACGCCCTGCGTGGAACGCTCCATGGCGGCCACGGCGTCGCCGGTGTCGGTCTGGATGGCCTTCACCAGCGCCGCGATCTGTCGCGTGGCGTCGCCGGAACGCTCGGCCAGCCGCTGCACTTCCTCGGCAACCACCGAGAAGCCGCGACCCGCGTCGCCGGCCGAGGCGGCCTGGATGGCGGCGTTCAGTGCCAGCACGTTCGTCTGTTCCGTAATGTCGGAAATCAGCTCGGTGATTTCGCCGATCTCCTGCGACGATTCGCCCAGGCGCTTGATGCGCTTGGAGGTTTCCTGGATCTGGTCGCGGATGGCGTTCATGCCCTCGATGGCGTCCTGCACCGCGCGGCGGCCGGTGGCCGTCACCGTCAGCGACTGCTGGGCGGCGTGCACGGTTTCCTGTGCTCGCTGCGACACGGCGTTGATTCGGCCGGCCCTCTGCAGCACCGACTCGCCGGTCTCGCGGATCTCGTGCAGCTGTTCGGTGGAGGCCGCCAGCAGCTCGGTGGACGTCTGCTCCACCTGGCCCGTCGTGTCGGTCACCCGGTTTGCGGTGCCCTGCACCTGCGCCACCAGGGTTCGCAGCTCTTCCACGGTGTAGTTCACCGAGTCGGCGATGGCGCCCGTGATGTCTTCCGTCACCGTGGCCTGTTGCGTCAGGTCGCCTTCGGCGACCGACTGCAGCTCGTTCATCAGCCGGAGAATGGCGGCCTGGTTCGCGTCGTTGACGCGCTGGGCGTCGCGCTGGCGGGCGTCGGATTCGAGGCGCTTGTCGTCGGCGTCCTTCGCGGTCTTGCGTTGCGCGACGACGAAGAGTCGCGTGACGCCGAACAGGCCCGCGGCCAGCAGCAGCAGCGAGCCCACCAGCGCCCCGATGTAGCCGCCCGACAGCGTGCCCACCTGGGTCAGGCGGCTCTGCAGGCCTTCCAGGCCCTTGCGAAGCGGTTCGCTGTCGCCCACGATCTGCGCCTGCGCCTCACGGGCGGCCACCAGCCCCTGCAGGTTGGCCAGGATGGCGCTGGATTGGCTGCGGGTCTGTTCGTACTGCGCGATCAGCTGCTCGAGGCGCTCGCGCGTGGCGGGCTCCTTCGTGCCGGGCAGGCGCAGGTCGGCGTTGCCTTGCAGCAGGCCGTCGGCGATCTCGCGGAAGGTGTTCAAGTCCTTGCCCAGCAGGAACACGGCCTCCGGGCTCACGCCTTCGTACGTGAGGAACTCGTTCGCGCTCTTGCCGATACGCTGCGTCAACATCACGAGCTGGCCCACGGCCGAGATCTCGGCCGCCGAGGCGCCGCTCTGCAGCTTCAGCGACGACACGGTTTCCGCGGTCTCGAGCAGGTCGGACGACTGGCGATTGATGGTGCGCAGCGCCTGGCCCACCTGGGTCAGCGTCTTCTGCTGGTCCAGCACGATCTTGGAGTTCTTCTCGGCACGGTCGACCAGCGGCATCAGCGGTTCGACGGTGTCCTGCACGCTGCCCGGAACCGCACTGACCAGGTCGTTGCCGGTGTGCAGTCCGTGCACGTTGTTGGCCAGCACCGAGCCGCTTTCCTTCACTTCCGGGAAGGCCGCGGGGCTGCCGATCATGGCCTGGGAGACCGACTTGGCGAGCCGCTGCGACTGCATCAGCGCCGCACCGGTGGCCTCCACCTGAAGCGAATGGCCCGTCGCCGCGCTGTACGCGCCGACACCCGCCGCGACGAGGCCGAAGATGCCCAGCGCGGTGAGCGTGAACACGACGCGCTGCTGGTAGCCGACCGAGCGGCGGCCGATCAGCGGCAGGCCGGTGTTGTCTTCGTCGACCGTCGGCACCTGGACGTCCGGCGGGTCGGCGTCGAGCAGGCGCGTGGGCGCCGCCTCGTTGTGGTCGGGGGCCATCGTCGACGCCGTCATCGAGGCGGTGTCCACCCCTTCCAGCGGCAGGTCGATGGACAGGTTGCTCTCGGAGTGGGTGACGTGGTCGTCGTCCTGGCCGGGACCGGCGCCGTCCAGCGGGAAGGCCGAATGGCCCATCGCGGCGACGTCGAGATCGAGCGTGGGCACCGCGCCGCCCATGGACAGCGCGTGCGTGGGATGCTCCCGGTGGCCGGTGCCCGGACCGTCGTGCGAGTCGTGCAGCGACTGACGATGGGAGTCGATGGCGTCACCGAGGTCGACGTCCGCCAGCGCCACGTTTCGGGCGCGAGCGCCGGACTCCGAAGCGACGGGAGGATAGACGTTCTCGAGGCCACCCTCGGATTGGGCGCCATGCTTGAGCACGTTGCCGTTGTTCTGGTCTGACAAGTTCATCTCGCCCTCTTCACGCTAGATTTCAAATCCCGACTAATCCCGAACGGTCGCGCGGCGCACTGTGTGCCCTGGCGCCGCCTGGGCGGCGCGCCGTCGCGAACGAGCCCTCAGTTCAGCTCATCACATCCAGGAACGCGCCATCAACGGCCAGCGCTCCCAGATCGATTTCCTGCCAGGACGCACCCTGCGCGTCCTTCCAGCGTCCGGCCGCGAATGGGGGCCGGGCGCCGATGCTCTCGGCCGACTCGGCCTCGGGCGTGAGTTGTTCTCCGCCGCGCAGGCCCAGCCGTCGGTCCCCGCGCAGCGCGGCCGTGGCCTGCAGCATCGGGGCCA
>JACMOG010000063.1 GCA_014378125.1 Vitreoscilla sp.
ACTGGCGCGCGTAGGCCGAGAAGGTCTCGACGTAGCGCCGCTGCCCTTCGGCATACAGGGTGTCGAACACCAGGCTCGACTTGCCCGAACCGCTGGGCCCCGTCACGACGGTGAGCTCGCCGGTGCGGATGTCCAGATCCAGGTTCTTGAGGTTGTGCTGCCGCGCGCCGCGGATGCGGATGAGCCCGCTCATGTGCGTCCTTTGGAGGGTAGGCGGGACATTCTAGGCAGCTTGCATACCCCGCGACTTTGGACGTCTTCTCCTGTGGTTTGGTCACGAATCCGGGCGAAATCCTCCTTGAAGACGCGCGTCACGCCCTCATTTGCGCGACGAGTCGGGGTCTCAGCGCGCGCCCAGCCGATCGCCCAGCGCCCATGCCAGGCGCCCCACCAGCGACGACCACGCCCAGAGGTCCACCACCTGCCGCACCTGTACGTGCGGGCCACTGAGCTTGTAGCGCTGCAGCCCCAGTCCCCAGTCGACGGCCAGCAGTGCCGGATCGTCGCTCGCCGCCCGCACGACCTCCGCGTTGGCGATCGTTCCCGGGCTGAACTGCAGCCAGTCCGGGGAGGCCATGTTCGCGTAGACGTGCAGGACGCCGGCCGACTCGAAGCAGATCGCGAACGCCGCCAGGAGACCATCGAGACGCAGCGTCTGGAGACGCGCGCGTCCGGTTTCTGCGTGCGCCAGTACGGTCTCCACGAACAGCGCGCGTTGGTCCGCATCGTCGAGACCCGCCGCCCCGCGCAGTTGGCGATTGCGGCGCCGGTGCACGTCGACCACCTCGTCCAGCAGCGCGGCGATTCTCGCGGCGTCGCGCGTCCACGCGATCTCGCATGACAGGCCCGCCGCCCCGATGCGCCGGCGGGCGCGGGCGACCACCGAGCGGGTATTCCGCGACAGGCCGCCGGCCACGTCGTCGACCGAGTCGCAGTCCAACCGCGCATCCTCGCCGCTGGCCAGCACGGACGAGAGCGAGAGCTCGTCGCGCAGCGCGGCCAGCGTGCGATCGTCGGCGGGCAGGTGGTGCCATGCCAGCCGCCATGGACGGTGCAGCCCGCGCAGCGAGCTGGCGATGGCGGCCGCGAGTTCGCGACTGGCCTCCTCGTCGAGCGCGGCCAGCCAGCCGGGCTCGTGCGGATGCGTGGCGCCGCGGATGGCCCAGGCGCCCAACCGGAGCCGCGCAACGGCCAGCGCTGTGGCCACGATGTCCGAACCGCGGCGCACGACGACGCACCACGGGCGCGCTCGCCGATCGTGCAGCATGCCCGCGTGCACCGCGGCCCAGCGCGCAGAGGCGGGCGCGCCGCTTCGCGCCTGCAGGTCGTCGATCTCGTCGGCCAGCGCCTCCAGCCTGGCCAGGTCCTCGAGCAGCTCGATCGCGCAGCCGCCCGCGTGCCAGCCGCCGCTCGGGCGGTCGGCGGGGACTTGAAGATGAGCGTCTGTCGCGGTGGCCATGCCGCTCTCACGCGCCAATCCCGCGCCGGTCGGCGATCCGTCCCGACACGGACGAGTGAAACGGGCTGCCCCGGGAGACAACCCCGCCCTGGCGATTCATCGCGAACTCCCTGCGAACGACCGCGCCGCCCGTCGGGACGGGCGCAATCGCGCCGCCGTCTCGACGGAAGCATTTTGCGTGCCCTGAGGGGCGACCGACTCGGCTCAGACGCCGAACAGCCCGCGGAGGTAGGGGGTCAGGAACAGCCCCCTCGGATCCATCTTCTCGCGCAGCGCGAGGAAGTCGTCCCAGCGCGGATAGAGCCGCGACAGCTGCGGCGCCTTCAGCGAATGCACCTTGCCCCAATGGGGGCGGCCGCCGTGGTTCAGGCAGATGGCCTGCACCGCGTCGAAGTAGCGCTGGAAGGGCATGCCGACCAGCTGGTGCACGGAGATGTGGACGCAATCGCGCCCGTGGTTGGGACTCAGCCAGAGGTCGTCGCCGCGCACCCAGCGGTACTCCAGCGGAAACATCAACGGGAACTCGCGGCGGGCGATCAGGGCCTTGATCTCGCGCAACGCGTCGGCGCCGCGCTCGGCGGGCAGCGACCATTCCATCTCGTTGAAGCGCACCTGGCGCACAGTAGACAGCATCGACCAGCTGGCGTCCACCTGCTCGCTGGCCGACACCAGCGAAGCGCAGAATCGGCTCAGCGGCGGGCACAGGGACGGCACGGCCTTGCCCAGGCGGCACAGCGCGCCGAAACACATGTTCTCCAGCAGCACGTCGCTGACCCAGCGGCCGAAGCCCGACGGGTCGACCGGCGCGTCGGTGATGTTCCACTTCTTGGTGAGCACGGTCTCGGTGTGCGGCAGCCAGTAGAACTCGAACTGGCGGTTGGCCGCCACCAGCGCGTCGGCCTGCGCCAGGCAATCCTCGAGATCCATGCGGCCACGCTCCAGGCGCAGGCGGTAGGCCTGCACGAGGCGCAGGCTCACCTCGGTGAGCACGCCCAGGCTGCCGAGCGCGATGCGGCCGCCGGCGAACAGCTCGGGGTTCTCGTCGGGCGACGCCACCATCTCCCGGCCGTCGGCCGTGACGAACTTCAGCGCGGCGATCTGCGTGGCGAGGTTGCCGAAGCCGATGCCGGTGCCGTGCGTGCCGGTGCTGGTGGCGCCGGCGATGGACTGCACGTTGATGTCGCCCAGGTTCTCCATGGCGAGCCCGCGTTCCGCGAGCGCGGCCCCCAGCGCGTACAGGCGCGTGCCGGCGTGCACGCGCCCCACCCGCGTCTGGGCGCCCACGTCGACGATGCCCTGCAGCCGATCCAGCGACACGATGACGCCGTCGCTGGCCACCAGCGGGCTGAACGAATGGCCGGCGCCCACCATGCGCACCGCACGCCCGTCACGCGCGGCATCGGAGAGCACGGCGGCCAGCTCGGCCCCGCTGCCCGGCGCCAGCAACGGCGTCCGCGGACACTCGACATACCCCGACCAGTTCTTCCACATTCCTCTCGACCTTTCAGAAGAAACACTGGCCGTCGCCGCGGTAGGTGGGGACCTTGTCGACCACCGACCCGCCCTCGACCAGCAGCAACTCGTTGAAGCGCTCGCACAGCTCGCCGGCCTTGGCATGGCGGAACAGCATCGGATCGCCCGGCTCCAGGCGCACGCCGGACGGCACGCGCACGGGCGTCTGCACCTCGCCAGCGCCCTCGGTGGGAATCAGCGTGCAGCCCGCGGGCAGCCACGGCCGCGGCAGGCGGTCGACGCCGGCAGGCCCGGAGGCCGGGTAGCCGCCGCCGGCGCAGGTGACGATGCCCGGCGCGGGTGACCGCGTGACGGCGTCGGCGAAGCCGGCGGGCGGCCGGCCGCGGGACGCGCTGGAGTGGTCGAACAGCGTGGGCACGTACAGGCCCGGTCCGCCCGCCAGCTCGGTGGCGCTGGCGGCCTGGCGCGGGCTCTCGGAGCTGCCGGTG
>JACMOG010000730.1 GCA_014378125.1 Vitreoscilla sp.
AGAACCCGCGCGTGCAGGCCCTGCGCGAAGAGGGCCGCCTGCGCATCGCCAAGCTCGTGCAGCGCGCGGTGGAGGATATCCGCTCGGGCAACTGCTCGGTGGCCGCCGCCACGCGCTTCGTCGACTGGATCGAGCCGCTGCTGCGGCGCGAGAGCTACCTGGCGCTGCTGGTGGAGCGCCCCAATGTGCAGCGCCGCCTGCTGCGCCTGCTGGGCCTGGCGCGCTGGCCCGTGCGCTACCTGATGCTGCACCCCGGCGTCATCGACGAGCTCGCCGACGAGCGCACGGTGATCGAGCGCTTCGTGCCCGCCGCGCTCGCCGCCGAGCTGGAGGATCGCCACGCGGCCTGGAAGCGTTCCGGCGAGGCCGACGAGGGCGCGCTGCTCGACACCCTGCGCCGCGCGCACCACGCCGAGGGGTCCCGCACGCTGGTGCGCGACGTCGAGGGACGCATCACGGTGGAGGCGGTGGCCGACGAGCTGTCCGCGCTCGCCGACACCATCCTCGAGCGCAGCCTGAACTGGGCCTGGGGCCACCTGAAGAAGCGCCATCGCGACGTGCCCCGCGTGGCCGTGATCGCCTACGGCAAGCTGGGCGGCAAGGAGCTGGGATACGGCAGCGACCTCGACGTGGTGTTCCTCTACGACGACACCGGCGAGGCCGATCCGTACCAGGCGCAGGAGGTGTACGCCGCCTTCGTGCGCAAGCTCATCACCTGGCTCACGCTGCGCACCGCCGCGGGCGAGCTGTTCGACATCGACACCGCGCTGCGGCCCAACGGCAACTCGGGCCTGCTCGTCACGTCCATCGAGTCGTTCGAGCACTACCAGCGCGGCCGCGGCAGCAACACCGCGTGGACGTGGGAGCACCAGGCGATCACGCGCGCGCGTTTCTGCGCGGGCGACGCCGACCTGGGCGCACGCTTCGAGGCCACGCGCCGCGCGGTGATCGAGGCCGAGCGCGACGCCGACGCGTTGCGCCAGGAGGTCTCCGCGATGCGCCAGAAGGTGCGCGACGCGCATCCGCAGCGCGACGAACGCATCGACCCGAAGCACTGCAAGGGCGGCCTGATGGACATCGAGTTCGCGGTGCAGTACCTGGTGCTCGCCCACGGCCGCCAACATCCGGGCCTGCAGGACAACCTGGGCAACATCGCGCTGCTCAAGCGCGCCGAGGACGCCCGCCTGCCCGACGCGGGCATCGGCGCCGCCGCGGCCGACGCCTACCGCGAGCTGCGCCGCGCGCAGCACCGGGCGCGGCTCGACGAACAGCCCACGCTGTTTGCCGAAGAGACGCTGGCGCCCGAACGCGCCGCCGGGCGCGCGTTGTGGCGCGCCGTGTTCGGCCCCGGCGCGTGAGGCGCCTGCTCCGGATCGACGGCACGGCCTGGGCCCTGCTGGCCGCGCTGCTGTGCGCGGGCGCGTTGCTCGTCACCGCCGCGTGCGCCACCGCCCCAGGCCGCCTGGCCGATTCACCCCTGGCTCGCGTACTCGACTGGCAGGCCGCGCTCGGCCTGCGCGAGCCGTGGCGGCTGTGGACCTGCGCGTGGGTACACGGCAGCGCGGCGCACCTGCTGGTGAACGTGGCGGGCGCCATCGTGGTGGCGTTCGTCGGCTGGCGCGGGCGACTCCCTGCCGCCGCGGCCGTCGCGTGGTTCGGGGCCTGGCCCCTGGTGCAGGTGCTGATGACAGCGATTGGCGCCGAGCGATTGGGCGCCGCACTGCCGCACTACGACGGGCTGTCGGGCGTGCTGCACGCCGGCGTCGTGGTGGCCGGGCTGTCGCTGGCCACGGCGCAGGATGGCCGGTCGACGCGCGAGCGATGGATCGGCGTCGCCATCGTGGCGGGCACCGTGGCGAAGGTGGCGTCCGAGACGCCATGGAACCTGGCGCCGCGCCCCAGCGTCGAACTGGGCATCGCGGTGGCGCCGATCGCGCACGCGTGCGGCGTGGTGGCGGGCGCGCTGGCCTGGGCGACGCTGCGCCTGATGCGCCGCCAGGCCGCCTGACGAAGCCACCGCCGGAGGTGTCTGGCATCCCCTGCGTCCCCCCAGGCGATGCCTGACGCCGATCCCGGAGCAGCTCGCGTCTACACTTTGGCCACTGTCAAATTCCCCGTCAGGAATGCCAATGATCACGCTCAGCGGATTCACGCTCTCGAACTACTACAACAAGGTCAAGATGGTGCTGCTCGAGAAGGGCATCCCGTTCGTGGAGGAGCACTGCGCCAAGGCCACCGAGGAGACGCTGATGTGCTCGCCGCTGGGCAAGGTGCCGTTCATCCGCACCGAGCAGGGCTCGCTGTGCGAGAGCGCGGTGATCGTCGAGTACCTGGAGGCGCTGCAGCCCGAGCCGCGCCTGATGCCCGCCGACCTCTGGGGCCAGGCCAAGGTGCGCGAGCTGGTGACCTTCGTGGAACTGCACCTGGAACTGGTGGTGCGCGAGCTCTACCCCGAGGCGTTCTTCGGCGGCACGGTGAGCGACGCCAACAAGGCACGCGTGCAGAAGCTGCTCACCCGCAACATCGCCGCTTTCCAGCGCCTGGCCAGGTTCGGCCCCTGGCTGGCCGGCGCGGATTTCACGATCGCCGACTGCGCCGCGTACGTGAGCCTGCCGCTGGTGGCGATGACCACCAAGGTGATCTACGGCGAGGACGCGCTGCAGGCCGCGGGCATCGACTGGAAGAGCTACATCAAGCGGGTGGAGCAGCGCCCCAGCGCGCAGAAGGTGACGGCCGATCGCAAGGCGGACCAGGCGGCGTCGGTGGCCGCACGCGCGGCGGCGGCCGCGACCTCCTGACCGCCGCGTTCCGTCAGCTCCCGCCCGGCCGCCCGAGCGTCACGAAGGGCGCGACGGCGATGCCCTGGCTTCTCAGGAACTGCCAGACCCTGAGCTTGTACGGGTACAGCGTCGCATCGGGCGACGAGGCGTAGGGCGAGTTCAAGGCTTCGCTGAGCGAGAAGGTCGTCCCTTCGTAGTCGACCCTCGCGCCGAGTTCGATCAGGCACCACACGGCATCCCAGTTTTGAGCCCAGGCGATATCGGCGACCACCGGCCGCGAGGTGCGCGCCTTGATGTCGACGTCGGCCCCGAGCGACTTGAGCCATCGCAGGCCGTCCAGGTCGTGGTCGTAGACGAAGCGCATCAGGATCGGATCGCCATCCGGCCGTCGCGTGTTCGGATCGCCGCCGGCGTGCAGGATCATCTCGAGGATGGCGCGGCCATGGGGCTGCGTGGCGTGGTTCTCCACCGCGAGGTGGACCGGGCCCGTGCCGTCGGCCGCCTTGGCGTTGGGCAGCGCGCCCGATCGCAACAGGATGGACACCGCCTGGCTCGCCTGGGCGTCGACCGCGATCATCAAGGGCGTGACGTCGCGCCTGCCGCGAGCGTTGACCGGCGCGCCCTCTGCGATGAGCCGGGTCAACGTGGCGGCATCGTCGGCCCGGATGGCCAGCTCGAGCCGCTCCTCGATGCCTGACCGAAAGAACACGGCAGGGGCCGACCGCATGAAGGACCGCCGGTTCATCCGCAGCTCACCAGGAACCGGGAGAGCGCCTGGCGATCGGCCGCCACGTCGTTCTCCATCGAGCCGAGCACCACGCTCATCTTGTGCTGCGCCAATTTTCCCAGGTTGGGTTGGTCGCCACTCGCGCCGAGGAGGCTTCCCAGCGCGGTCATGCTGTCGGCGATCGTCTCCTTCGACGCCGCCCGAACGGGTGGGTATGCCGCGACGGTGCCGCCCGTGTCGTAGGACGCCTGCATGTCGTCGATATGCCCCATCAGCTCATCGAGGTAACTCTGCTTGTCGCCGGCGAATGCGGGGTCCGCGACGCCGCGCATGCTCGGATTGCGCACCTTCAGGTCGATCGGGTTCAAGCCCGGCCCGCGTCCGCCCAGCTCGCGCTGCAGGAAACGGGAATTGATGATGTTCTGGCCGGGGTCGGTGGTGTCGTTCAGGAAGGTGACGATCTCTCCTTTCGAGCTGAACGCCGTGGTGCGGGAGACCAGGTCGTCGAAGCTCGCCCGGCCCGTTCGGGCGAGCGCGTTGTCGGGCTCCCCGGCCGAATTGAACAGGCGCACCTGGGACAGCGGGTTCACCAGCCCGCCCTCTTGCGCCAGGCCACCGCCTTTTGAATAGCCGGCGATGTCGAACGGCTGCGTGCCGGACTGCAGCCGACGGGTGAGTGCGCGCATGGCCGAGTACTGCGGCGTGTCCTGGCCCAGGCCATTGCGGGTATTGGTCTGCCAGTCGCTCAGGGTGTCGGGCTCGGTGTCGCGCGGGACGAGGATCAACCGGCCCGTTTGCTCGTCGCGATAGAGCGCCGCGCGAAAGCCGGTGCGGTCGTTGCGCAGGTCCTCGGGGCGGAGCTTGCCGGCGGGCAATCCCAGGGCGGCGTTGAGCTTGGCGACGTCGACAGGCAAGCGCGTGAGGCACGGCTGGGCCGATGGCTCGTCGCCTGGCTGGTCGCCCAGTTCGTTGAGGTCGGCCGCCGCGCGCGCCGACGGCAGCGCCCGGCGGTAGCGGTCGAACCGCGCCACCACCGGCGCGACGGCCCGCGCCTGCCCGGCGCAGTCGCTGTCGATGCGCCGGCTCGGCGACCCGGCAGCGGCAGCGGCAGCGGCAGCGGCAGCGGCAGCGGCAGCGGGTGAGGATGCGGGTGCGGGTGCGGCATCGGGCGGGCCGCGCCGTCCACTCAGCGCGGCGATGCGCACGCTGCTGGCCGCCGACAGCTGGTCGTCCTTCGCATGCTCCGCCTGGCAGCACGCCACGCAGGGCCCGTGGCCGCACGCCGGCGATGAGCGGGAGAAGCAGCCCATGGTCAGGCCGTGGCGCCCGGGCGCGTGAGGGCGGGGACGTCGAACGCCGAGAAGCGCAACAGCCCGCGTTCGGACAGGAACAGCTTCATGCTGGCCTCGGGCTGCGACGACTGGCGCACGGCCTCGGCGGCGCGGTTGGCGTCTACGCCCAGCGTGGCGCACGCGAGCAGGAAGCACATGAACAGCGCGGCGTCGTGCTCTGAGGCGTCGCGCAACGTGGGCCAGTGCGGGGCCCAGAGCGCCGCGCGCAGCGGCGCGTCCATGGCGGCGTGGCGGTAGGCGGCCACGCCGGTCTGCTCGCGGATGAACTCGGCCACGCGCGAGAAGAAGTGGGCCTGCGTGATGGCGGCCATCTGGGCGGTATCGAAGTGCAGCATGGTGGACAACGGGTTGGAGCGGTTGTCGACCATGGTGCGGCGGTCGGCGAAAACTGCCGGCCGCACAGGCCGCGGTTAAGGCGGCTCTTGTCGCGGTGCGCGCCGCCGCGCAGGCAGCCGTGCAGGCAGGCGTGCAGGGACTTGACGGCTTGTTTATCATGGTCGGTTGCCCGCCGCTTGCCATGCCATCCTCAAAAACTCCCGCTCCCGCCCCGAAGAAGACCGCCGCCAAGGCTCGCCCCAAGGCGGCTGAGCCCGCTGACGCCGTGCCCGCCGCTCCTGCGCAGGCCGAGGAAGGCGCCGGCCGCTACCTCGCGCGCGCGATGCGTGCCGAGTCGATGGCCATCCGCGTGCGCGGCGCACGCACGCACAACCTGAAGAACATCGACGACGACATCCCCAAGCACGCGCTGGTGGTGATCACGGGCCTGTCGGGCTCGGGCAAGTCGAGCCTGGCGTTCGACACGCTCTACGCCGAGGGCCAGCGCCGCTATGTGGAGAGCCTGTCGGCCTACGCGCGCCAGTTCCTGCAGCTGATGGACAAGCCCGACGTCGACGTGATCGAGGGCCTGGCCCCGGCCATCTCCATCGAGCAGAAGGCCACCAGCCAC
>JACMOG010000731.1 GCA_014378125.1 Vitreoscilla sp.
CTGCCGGTGCTGCTGTCCCTGCCCGGGGGCGGCTCCACCTCCGCCACCCTCGAGACGCACGACAGCCTGTGCCGCCAGCTGGCGCTGCACAGCGGCGCCGCCGTGGTGGCGCTGGACTATCGGCTGGCGCCCGAGCACCGCTTTCCGACGGCCGTGGACGACTGCTGGGCCGCGCTGCAGGCGCTCGCGCGTCCCGACACCGGCGCGCGACTGGGCCTGGACGGCACGCGCCTGGCCGTCGGCGGCGACAGCGCGGGCGGCACGCTGGCGGCCGTGTCCGCGCTGATGGCGCGCGACGCCGGCCTGCCGCTGGCGCTGCAGGTGCTGATCACGCCCGGCACGATCGCCCACGCCGACACGCCATCGCACGCGCGCTTCGCGCAAGGGTTCCTGCTGGAGCGCGCGCAGGTGGAGTGGTTCTTCGACCAGTACATCGCCCAGGCCGACCGCACCGACTGGCGCTTCGCGCCGGCGCTGGCCGCCGACCACGAAGGCGTGGCCCCGGCCTGCCTCGTCATCGCCGAATGCGACGCGCTGGTGGACGAGGCCGTGGCCTACGGCGACCTGCTGCGCGCCGCCGGCGTGGCGGTGGACCTGGAGATCTGGCGCGGCGTCACCCACGACTTCATCAAGATGGGCCGCATGCTGCCCGAGGCCGCGCAGGCGCGGCAGTTCATTGCCCACGCCCTGAGGAAAGCCTTCGAATGAAACGCTCCGACTTCCGATTCGCCGATCCGCTGCGCGTGCGCTGGGCCGAGGTCGACATGCAGAAGGTGGTGTTCAACGGCCACTACCTGATGTACGTCGACACCGCCATGGGCAACTGGTGGCGCGCGCTGGCGCTGCCGTACGAAGCCACGCTGGCGGCGCTCGACGGCGACCTGTTCGTGCGCAAGTCGACGCTGGAATACCTGGTGCCGGCGCACTACGACGACGCGCTGCACGTGGGCATCCGCTTCGAGTCGGCGGGCACCAGCTCGCTGCGCTTCGTGACCGCCGTGTTCCGCGGCGACGAGTTGCTGGTGCATGGCGAGATCGTCTATGTGTGGACGGACGCGGCCACGCGTCGGCCGTCGCCCGCTCCGCACGCGCTGGTGGGCGCGTTCCGCGCGCACGCCGCGGGCGAGCCCATGGTCACCGTCACGGTGGGCGGCTGGGCCGCGCTGGGCGTCGAGGCGCAGGCGATCCGCACGGCGGTCTTCGTCGACGAGCAGAAGGTGCCGATGGCGTTGGAGCGCGACGCCGCCGACGACACCGCCGTCCACGCCCTGGCCCGCAACCGGCTGGGCCTGGCGGTGGGCACCGGCCGGCTGCTGGCCGGCGACGGCGCGGGCGACCCGGCGCGCATCGGGCGCATGGCCGTCAGCCGGGCCCTGCGCGGCGCGCGCATCGGCAACGCGCTGCTGGAGGCGCTGATGGCGGCGGCGGCCCGCCGCGGCGACCCCGAGGTGATGCTGCACGCCCAGGTCTCGGCCGTCGGCTTCTACGAGCGGGCCGGTTTCCAGGCTCATGGCGAACGCTTCGAGGAGGCGGGAATTGGCCATCTCGAGATGCGGTGCAAGCCTCAAGTTGTAAATAGCACGCTTTGAACTAGGGGGGTGCGTGGCATCCGAGCCGGAATTGACCAGAAACGGTGATTCTGCTCGGCCGGCCGCCTGTCTATGCTGAGTTCAACGGCCGAGCTTGCGCGATCAGCGCACGCCGAGACGGTCGGGGCAGCGATGTGGAGGACCTCATGAAGATCAAGACGATTGCAGCGGCGTTGCTGGCGGTTTGCGCCATGGGTTCCGCCCTGGCCAGTTCGCCTTACAGCAACCCGGGTACCCAGAACCCGTACACGTACACGTTCGAAGCCACGTTCACGGGTGACATCACCGCCACGCTGGTGAGCGCGGACGCCGCGTACAACGAATACATCTTCATGGGCGCATGGCCCAGCGCGACGCCGGGCCCGCTGAACCACGACCCGGTGGGCACGACCCTGGACCTGGGACATGTGACGGCCGGCCAGATCGTCACGTTCGCCATCTACATCACGGGCAATGGCCAGAAGTTCTGGTCGACCTCCACTCAGAATTCCGACCATGACAACCACGTCTGGGCGAAGCAACTGTCCGACGGCGTGCTGATCGCCTTCGAGGATCTGCCCAACGGAGCCAGCGACTGGGACTACAACGATGCGGTCTACAAGCTCAGCGGCGTCGCCGTGGTGCCGGAACCCGCCAACCTCGCGCTGTTGCTGGCCGGCATCGGCATGGTCGGCGTGATGGCTCGCCGCCACCGCGCCGCCTGAGCGCCAGCCGCATCGAGCGAAAGCCGGGCCTGCCCGGCTTTTTCCGGGCCAATGGTAAATTTAACCATCCAAGTGGATGGTGTTAGGATGGCTTCATGCCAGCCCTCCGTCCCGCCGCCCACGCCAAGCCCGTCGACGAGAAGATCACGATCAACGTGGGCTTCGTCGACCTCGGCCAGATCGATCTTCTCGTGCAGGAAGGGTTCTATGCCAACCGCCCCGACCTGATCCGCACCGCCATCCGCAACCAGATCGCCGCGCACGCCGAGGCGGTGAGGCAGGTGGTGAACCGGCGCACCCTCGTGCTCGGCATCCAGCACCTGGGCGTGGCCGAGCTGGAGGCGGTTCGGGCGCGCCGCGAGACGCTCGACGTGCGCGTGCTGGGCCTGCTCAACATCGCCGCCGACGTCACGCCCGAACTCGCGCTGCAGACGCTCAACTCGGTGGTGGTGCTGGGCTCGCTGCACGCCAGTCCCGCGGTGAAGGCCGCCCTCGCGGAGCGCCTGCAATGAACGCCGACTTCGAACGGATGATGAAGGAGGCCGCGCGCCTGATGCGCGGCGGCAGCCTGGGCGACGCCACGGCCGCCATCCAG
>JACMOG010000732.1 GCA_014378125.1 Vitreoscilla sp.
CGCTCGTCTTCTTCGCTGACACGCAGGCCGATGACCTTGTCCACGATGAAGTACGCCACGTGCGACACCACGCCCGACCACACGATGGTCACGAGCACCGCCTTGAGCTGGATCCACACCTGGGCGCCGATGCCGTCCGGGTTGGTCGCCATGGCGGCCGTGGTCCAGTCGGGCACCATGCCCGGACCTCCGAGCGACTGGGCGTGGAAGACACCCGTCAGCAGCGCCCCGACGATGCCGCCCACACCGTGGACGCCGAACACGTCAAGCGAGCCATCGGCACCCAGCATCTTCTTCAGACCGGTCACGCCCCAGAGGCACGCGAGGCCGGCGACGAAGCCGATCACGATCGCGCCCATCAGGCCCACGTTGCCGCAAGCCGGCGTGATCGCCACCAGCCCGGAGACCGCGCCGGAGGCTGCGCCGAGCATCGAGGCCTTGCCCTTCATCAACGTCTCGCCGATGCACCAGGCCAGCACCGCCGCAGCCGCGGCCGAGAAGGTGTTGGCGAACGCGAGGACGGCGGAGTTACCCGCCTCGAGCGCCGAGCCGGCGTTGAAGCCGAACCAGCCGACCCACAACAGCGCGGCGCCGACCATCGTCAGCGTCAGCGAGTGCGGCGTGAACGCCTCCTTGCCGTAGCCGACGCGCTTGCCGATCATGTACGCACCCACCAGGCCGGCCACCGCCGCATTGATGTGCACGACCGTGCCGCCAGCGAAGTCGAGCGCACCCCACTGCCAGATCAAACCGGCCTTGGCCGTCATGGCGGCAGCGACATCGGCGGTGGCGGAAGCGTCCGGGCCCATCCAGTACCAGACCATGTGCGCCATCGGCGCGTAGCTGAAGGTGAACCACAGCACCATGGACATCAGCACCGCGCTGAACTTGATGCGCTCGGCGAAGGCGCCGACGATCAGGCAACACGTGATGCCTGCGAAGGTCGCCTGAAACGCCGCGAACAGCAGTTCAGGGATGTAGACGCCCTTGCTGAAGGTCGCCGCCATGGCCATGGAGCCGTCCGCCGGATTGAACAGGCCCTTCATGAACAGGCGATCGAAGCCACCGACGAAAGCGTTGCCTTCGGTGAACGCGAGGCTGTAACCGTAGACGAACCACAGCACGACGATCAACGAGAACGTGACCATGACCTGCATCAGCACCGACAGCATGTTGTTGCTGGGGACCAGGCCGCCGTAGAAGAGCGCGAGGCCCGGCACCGTCATCATGATGACGAGCAGGGTGGCGACGATCATCCAGGCGACGTCGCCCTTGTTCGCGACCGGAGTCGAGGCCGCGGCAGCAGGAGCCGAAGCGGCTTCGGCCGTGGAGGCCGCCGCCATAGCGGGCGCAGCGGCGGAGGCCATCGACGCCGCGGCAGCGGGTGCCGACGCCGCATCCTGCGCGATCGACATGCCCGCAAAGCCCAGGGCGGCGAGGCCCAGGGCGAGAGAAGCCAATAGTTTTTTCATGAGGTTGTCTTCTTTTTTCTGTGGGTCAAAGCGCGTCTTTGCCGGTCTCGCCGGTGCGGATGCGAACCACCTGTTCCAGCGACGAGACGAACACCTTGCCGTCACCGATCTTGCCGGTGCGTGCAGCGCCTTCGATCGCCTCGATCACGCGGTCGACGATCGCGTCGTCGACGGCGGCTTCGATCTTCACCTTGGGCAGGAAGTCGACGTCGTACTCCGCACCGCGGTACAGCTCGGTGTGGCCCTTTTGACGGCCGAAGCCCTTGACTTCGGTCACCGTGATGCCCTGCACGACAATGGCGCTGAGGGCTTCGCGGACTTCGTCAAGCTTGAAGGGCTTGACGATGGCGGTCACCATCTTCATGGTCGAACCTCTTTCTGGACTGGGGGTGATGCACAACGGCGGCGGGGCGACGCGCGCCCG
>JACMOG010000733.1 GCA_014378125.1 Vitreoscilla sp.
ATGGTCGAGTCGGAAGCGCAGCAACTGTCCGAAGAAATCATGCTCGGGGGTATCGTGTTCGGCCAGGAGCAGAGCAACATCGCGATCAGCGCGATCCACGAGCTGGTGCGTGACGCCGGCAAGCCGGCGTGGGATTGGGCGGCGCCCGCCAAAGACGAATCGTTCATCGCAAAGGTCGCCGCAATCGCCGAGAACCCGCTGCGCGAGGCGTATCAGATCCGTTCGAAGCAGGCACGCACCCAGGCCACCCGCGCCGTCACAGCCGCGACCGTCGCGTGGTTGCAGGGCGAAGGCGTGGCCTTCGACAAGGTCGGCCTCGACAACGTGCTGTTCGACATCGAAGCGAAGATCGTCCGCAGCCAGATCCTGGCTGGTGAGCCGCGCATCGACGGCCGGGACACCCGCACCGTGCGCGCAATCGAAATCCGCAACAGCGTGCTGCCGCGCGCCCACGGCTCGTCGCTGTTCACACGCGGCGAGACACAGGCGCTGGTCGCTGCCACGCTCGGCACCGCGCGCGATGCGCAGAAGATCGATGCACTTGCCGGCGAGTACACCGAGCACTTCATGTTGCACTACAACATGCCTCCGTTCGCCACCGGGGAAACCGGCCGCGTCGGCACGCCGAAGCGCCGCGAAATCGGTCACGGGCGGCTGGCCAAGCGCGCGCTGGTGGCGGTGCTGCCGAGCCAGGCCGATTTCCCGTACTCGATGCGCGTCGTGTCTGAAATCACCGAGTCGAACGGCTCCTCGTCGATGGCTTCGGTGTGCGGCGGCTGCCTCGCGCTGATGGACGCCGGCGTGCCGTTGAAGGCGCATGTCGCCGGCATTGCAATGGGCCTGATCAAGGACGGCGCCAAGTTCGCCGTACTGACCGACATCCTCGGCGACGAGGATCACCTCGGCGACATGGACTTCAAGGTCGCAGGCACGACTGCCGGCGTGACCGCGCTGCAGATGGACATCAAGATCCAGGGCATCACGAAGGAAATCATGCAGGTCGCGCTGGCGCAAGCCAAGGAAGCGCGCCTGCACATCCTCGGCGTGATGACCGACGCGATGGGCACCGCGAACACCGAGGTGTCGCAGTTCGCCCCACGCCTCTACACGATGAAGATCAACCCCGACAAGATTCGCGACATCATCGGCAAGGGCGGCGCCACGATCCGCGCGCTGACCGAAGAGACCGGTTGCACGATCGACATCGGCGAGGATGGAACCATCACGATCGCTTCGACGGATGCAGACAAGGCAGAGCACGCGAAAAAGCGCATCTCCGAGATCACTGCCGAGGTCGAAGTGGGGAAGGTCTATGAAGGCCCGATCGTCAAGCTGCTCGACTTCGGCGCGCTCGTCAACTTGATGCCGGGCAAGGACGGTCTGCTGCACATCAGTCAGATCGCGCACCAACGCGTCGAGAAGGTCACCGACTTCCTGAAGGAAGGCCAGGTCGTTCGCGTCAAGGTTCTCGAGACCGACGAGAAGGGCCGCGTCAAGCTGTCGATGAAGGCGCTGCTCGAGCGCGAGCCGCAGGGCGATCGCCAGCCGCAGTAAGCGGTCAGCGAGGCAGCGTCTCCTCACCGTGAGCGACTCCGTCCACAACGCGTCCACCATGCGCGCCATCGAGATCGCCGGCTTCGGCGGTCCCGAGGTGTTGCGCGAGGTCGTGCGCGCGCGGCCGGTGGCGGGCGCGGGCGAAGCGCTCATCCGCGTGACGGCGTCGGGCGTCAATCGTCCCGACGTGCTGCAACGCAAGGGGCACTACCCGGTGCCCGCCGGCGCGTCCGACATCCCCGGCCTCGAGCTGGCGGGCACGACCGAAGACGGCGATTCCGCGGCCCTGGCGGCCGCCGGTTTCGCCATCGGCGATCGCGTCTGCGCGCTGGTGGCCGGCGGCGGCTACGCCGAGTACTGCGTGGCGCCGGTGGGCCAGATGCTGCCGACGCCCGCGGGCTTCAGCGACGTCGAGTCGGCCGCGCTGCCGGAGAACTTCTTCACCGTGTGGTCCAACGTGTTCGACCGCGCCCACCTGGCGGCCGGCGACTGGCTGCTGGTGCAGGGCGGCACGAGCGGCATCGGCGTGACGGCCATCCAGCTGGGCAAGGCCTTCGGCGCCAAGGTGATCGCCACCGCAGGCTCCGAAGACAAGTGCTCGCGCTGCCTCGGGCTGGGCGCCGACCACGCCATCAACTACCGCACCGAGGACTTCGCCGCACGCGCGCTGGAGATCACCGGCGGAAAGGGCGTCGACGTGGTGCTGGACATGGTGGCGGGCGACTACATCGCTCGCGAGATGTCCTGCCTGGCCGAAGACGGCCGCATCGTGCTGATCGCGGTGCAGGGCGGCACCAAGTCGCAGGTGGACGCCGGCCTGGTCATGCGCAAGCGGCTCACGCTCACGGGCTCCACGCTGCGGGCTCGACCGGTGGCGTTCAAGTCGGCCATCGCGACGGCGCTGCGCGCCAAGGTGTGGCCGCTGCTGGAGTCGCGCCAGGTACAGCCGGTGATCCAGAAAGTCTTTCCCGCGGCGCAGGCCGCGCAGGCCCACGCCGCGATGGAAGAGGGCCACCACGTCGGCAAGCTCATGCTGTCGTGGACCGAACAACAACCATGACCACACACACCATGCGCAGGAAACTCGTTGCCGGCAACTGGAAGCTGCACGGCTCGCACTCGGCCAACGCCGAGCTGCTGGCGGGCATCCTCGCCGCGCGCCCGTTCGTGTGCGACGTGGCCGTGTGCGTGCCGTTTCCGTACCTGAGCGAGGCCGCGGTGGCGCTGGCGGGCAGCGACGTCCGCTGGGGCGCGCAGGATTGCTCGCAGCACGACAAGGGCGCGTTCACGGGCGAGGTCTCCGCGGGGATGCTGGCCGAGTTCGGGTGCCGCTACGTCATCGTCGGGCACTCCGAGCGCCGCGCCATGCACGCCGAGTCCGACCAGCTGGTGGCCGACAAGGCCAAGGCCGTCCTCGCGCGCGGGCTCACGCCCATCGTGTGCGTGGGCGAGACGCTGGGCCAGCGCGAGCAGGGCACGGCGCAGGCTACGGTCAAGCGCCAGCTGTCGGCCGTCATCCACACGCTGGGCCACTGCGTGGGCGAGATGGCGGTCGCCTATGAGCCCGTGTGGGCCATCGGCACCGGCGTCGTCGCCACGCCCGAGCAGGCGCAGGAGATGCACGCGCTGATCCGCGCCCAGCTGCACGCGGCCACGCCGCACGCCGACGCCATGCGCATCCTCTACGGCGGCAGCATGAAGCCCGAGAACGCGGCGTCGCTGCTCTCGCAACAAGACATCGATGGCGGACTCATCGGCGGCTGCGCATTGAAGGCCGCCGACTTCGTCGCCATCTGCCGCGCGGCGGGCTGAACGCCCGACGCGCTCGACACAACAAGATTTCCCTGGAGTTTCAAAGCAAATGCCCATCTTCGCCAATCTTCTCTTCATCGTGCAGATCGTGTTCGCCATGGCCATGATCGGCCTCGTCCTGATCCAGCACGGCAAGGGCGCCGACATGGGCGCCTCGTTCGGCAGCGGCGCCTCGGGCAGCCTGTTCGGCGCCACCGGCAGCGCCAACTTCCTGTCACGCTCCCCCGCGGTCTGCGCCACCCTCTTCTTCGCGGCGACGCTGGGCCTGTCGGTGCTGTCCACCGGCCGCGGCAGCGCTGGGGCCGCCGAGCTGAACCGGCTCGACCAGATCAGCCCGGCCGCCATCTCCGCCAGCGGTCCGGCCGGCGTCTCGTCGGGCGTGATCGTGGCTCCCGCGTCGGCAGCCTCGGGCGTGCAAGGCATCCCGACGCGTTGAAGCGACGATCGCGTCATTTTTCTGTAGCGAGTACGGGTAAGCGCTGTATTTTTCGCTATAGAATGTGAGGCTGTTCAGTGAGCTACATATCCCTCATGCAAACTGAACTGATCAAGTATTAATGGGTGATCAACGATCATTCAGGCCGACGTGGTGAAATTGGTAGACACGCTATCTTGAGGGGGTAGTGGCGAAAGCTGTGCGAGTTCGAGTCTCGCCGTCGGCACCAAAGTTTTTAGACGCGCCCTGCGTCATTCCTCCAGAATGTTCACGGCGAAACGTGCGGGCGCACTCGGGATCAGCAAGCGTTGATCTGTCGAGGCGCTCTTTTTTCTGCCCCCAGACAAACGACGCAGCCTGCGAACGACAAAAAGCTAGCCATGGACCTGTCTGCCTACCTCCCCGTCATCCTGTTCATCCTGGTCGGGGTGGGCATCGGCATCGCGCCCCAGGCGCTCGGCTTCCTCCTGGGCCCCAAGCGGCCCGACGCGCAGAAGAACTCTCCGTACGAGTGCGGATTCGAGGCCTTCGAGGACGCGCGGATGAAGTTCGACGTTCGCTACTACCTCGTGGCGATCCTGTTCATCCTCTTCGATCTCGAGATCGCATTCCTGTTCCCGTGGGCTGTCGCTTTGAAGGACATCGGCGCCACGGGCTTCTGGGCAATGATGATCTTCCTGGCGATCCTGGTCGTCGGCTTCATCTACGAATGGAAAAAGGGCGCGCTGGACTGGGAGTGATCCCGGCTTCGGAGCGACAACACCATGGCTGCACCCAAAGGCAATGAAGGCCTCCTGAAAGAGGGATTCGTCACCACGTCGGTGGTCGTCCTCGTCAACTGGTCCAAGACCGGCTCCCTGTGGCCGATGACGTTCGGCCTCGCGTGCTGCGCGGTCGAGATGATGCACGCGGGCGCTGCCCGCTACGACATCGACCGTTTCGGCATGCTGTTCCGTCCCAGCCCGCGCCAGAGCGACCTGATGATCGTGGCCGGCACGCTGTGCAACAAGATGGCGCCGGCGCTGCGCAAGGTCTATGACCAGATGGCGGAGCCCCGCTGGGTCCTTTCGATGGGTTCGTGCGCCAACGGCGGCGGCTACTACCACTACAGCTACTCGCTCGTGCCCGGCTGCGACCGCATCGTTCCGGTGGACCTGTACGTCCCCCGCTGCCCGCCCACCGCCGAGGCGCTGCTTTACGGAATCATCCAGCTGCAGCA
>JACMOG010000734.1 GCA_014378125.1 Vitreoscilla sp.
CACGCCGGTCGCGGCCACGCCGGCAGCCGCCCCCGCGGTGGTCGGCAAGGCGGGGGCCGCGCGCCGCCGCAAGGCCATGGCCATGGCCACCATGACCGAGGGCGTCCCCCTCTCCGCCGTGCTCGCCGAAGGCGTGGTGCAGCTGGCCGTCAGCCCCTGGGGCCAGGTGGAGGTGGACGGCAAGCCCATGGGCATCTCGCCGCCGCTCACCCGCCTGACGCTCACCTCGGGCAACCACACCATCACGGTGCGCAACACCGACTTCCCGGCCTACACCGCCACGGTGACCGTCGACGGCGAGAGCCCGGTCACGCTGCGCCACCGCTTCGGGCCCTGAGTCCCTCCTTCACACCATGCCGACCATGCCCAATCCTGTCCGCCTGACGCAGGCGTTCGCCGCCGCCGCCCTCGTGACGCTGCTGGCCGCGTGCGACACGATGCCGCAGCAGCAATCGCCGGTGGGCCTCACCGTCCTGTCGGAGCGCCCCGCCGAGCGCGCGCTGATGGGCGCGATGCGCGCCTACGACGACGCCGACTACCCGGCCGTCGAACGCCAGGCCAACGAGGCCATGAAGCTGGGCCTGCGCAGCACGCGCGACGTGGCCACCGCCCACAAGCTGCGCGCCTTCGTCTACTGCACCAGCAACCGCCTGGCCGCCTGCGAGGCCGAGTTCCGCGCCGCCCGCGTGGCCGACCCGGCGTTCGTGCTGAGCAAGGCCGAGGCGGGCCATCCCGTCTGGGGCCCGGTGTACCTCAAGTCGCGCCAGTAGCACCACCGCCGAGCCTGACGCTCGAGCGTGGGGGCTCGCGTATGATCGCGACGCCCCATGAATCCTGCTGTTTCCCCCGTTCCCGCCGCCCACTTCCATCACCCCGTGCGGGTGTACTGGGAAGACACCGACGCCGGCGGCATCGTGTTCTACGCCAACTACCTGAAGTTCTTCGAGCGCGCCCGCACCGAATGGCTGCGCGCGCTCGGCCACGGCCAGCAGGAGATGGTGGACAGCACCGGCTGCATGTTCGTGGTGCAGGAGACCAGCGTGCGCTACCGCAGCCCGGCCCGGCTCGACGACCTGCTCACCATCACCGTCGACGTGCGCGAGCGCGGCCGGGCCAGCCTGCGGATCGCGCAGCAGGCCTGGTGCGGCGACCGGCTGCTCGCCGAAGGCGAGATCCGCATCGGCTGCGTCGAACGCGCCACCATGAAACCCCACCGCATCCCCGGCCCCATCTTCGAGGCGATTGAATGAACCAGGATCTCTCCATCATCGAACTGGTGCTGCACGCGAGCATCGTCGTCAAGATCGTCATCGCGGGGCTGCTGCTGATGTCGCTGTTCAGCTGGGGGCTGATCTTCTCCAAGCTCGGCTCGCTGGGCAAGATCAAGCGCCGCAACGAGACCTTCGAGGCCGACTTCTGGAGCGGCAAGAGCCTCACCGACCTGTACGCCCAGGCGTCGAACCAGGCCGAGACCGGGCCGCTCGAGCGGCTGTTCTCCAGCGGCATGCGCGAGTTCATGAAGCTGCGCGATCGCCGGCTCGACACCGGGGCGCAGCTCGATGGCGCGCGCCGTGCCATGAAGGCCAGCCTGCAGCGCGAGCTCGACGCCATCGAGGGCAACCTCGGCTTCCTGGCCTCGGTGGGCTCGGTGAGCCCGTACGTGGGCCTGTTCGGCACGGTGTGGGGCATCATGAACGCGTTCGTCGGCCTGTCCAACATGACGCAGGTGACGCTGGCCACGGTGGCGCCGGGCATCGCCGAGGCGCTGGTGGCCACGGCCATCGGACTGTTCTCGGCGATCCCCGCGGTGGTGGCCTACAACCGCTTCTCGCGCGACATCGACCGCATCGCCACCTCGCTCGACAGCTTCGCCGACGAGTTCTCCAACATCCTCCAACGCAACGCCACCGCGCCCCAGGCCGCTGGCGCTGCGCGGTAGACCGCCATGGTCGGCGTCGTCTCCCGCGGCCGCGGCCGCCGCGCGATCAGCGAGATCAACATGGTGCCGTTCATCGACGTCATGCTGGTGCTGCTGATCATCTTCATGGCCAGCGCGCCGCTGATCACCACCGGCGTGGTCGACCTGCCGTCGATGGGCAAGGCCAAGCAGCGCCCGCCGTCGGTCATCGAGGTGATCGTGGGCGCCGACGAGGCCATCAGGATCCGCATGGACAAGGCCGACCCCGAGCCGGTCACCATTC
>JACMOG010000735.1 GCA_014378125.1 Vitreoscilla sp.
CCCAGGCGAAGACCGCCACGTTCGCCGCCACCGACAGCCAGAAACGGATGCGGAACGCCTGGCGGCCGAGCGACTGGGCGCCGCGATGCAGGTGGCCGACGCGGAAGCGCTGCCTTTCGCCGATGGCAGCTTCGACGTGGTGCTGTCCACCTTCGGCGTGATGTTCACGCCCGCCCAGGCGCGCTCGGCCGGCGAGATGCTGCGGGTGTGCCGCGCCGGCGGTCGCATCGGCCTGGCCAACTGGACGCCCGACAGCTTCATCGGCCGCGTGTTCAAGACGCTGGGCCGCCACCTGCCCCCGCCGGCGGGCGTGGCGTCGCCCGCGCTGTGGGGCGACGAGGCGCACGTGCGCCAGCTGTTCGGCGACCGCGCCAGCGCGCTGTCGGCCGTGCGTCGATCGTTCAACTTCCGCTACCGCTCGGCGGCCCACTTCGTCGAGGTGTTCCGCACCTGGTACGGCCCGGTGCACAAGGCGTTCGCGGCGCTGCCGCCGGACGGCGCCGCGGCGCTGGAGCGCGACCTGTTGCAGTTGCTCGACGAGATGAACGTGGGCGGCGCCTCGACGCTCACGGTGCCCAGCGCGTACCTCGAGATCGTGGCCACCCGCGCCTGAGAGATGGACGAACGCCTGCAACTGCGCGTGCAGCGCTACGGCTGGGATCGGGCCGCATCGGCGTACGAGGCGTCGTGGCAGGCGCCGCTGGATCTCGCGCGGCATTCGTTGCTGGAACGACTGCGGCCGCGGCCCGGCGAGCGCGTTCTGGACGTCGCGTGCGGCACCGGCGTGCTGGCCCGCGAACTGGCGCGCCTCGTGGGCACCACGGGCGAGGTCGTCGGCATCGACCTCTCGCAGGCCATGATCGACGCGGCGAACGGGCGCGAACGCGACCCGGCGTCCGCGCCCACGCATCACGCGCGCATGGACGCGCAGTCGCTCGCGTTCCCCGACGCGTCGTTCGACGTGGTGCTGTGCTGCTTCGGCCTGATGTACCTGCCGGATGCGGAGCGGGCGTTGGCGGAGATGCGGCGCGTGCTGCGCCCCGGCGGTCGCGTGGGCCTGGCCGTGTGGGGCGAGCGGATGCGGTGTGCCTGGGCACCCGTGTTTTCCATCGTCGACGCCGAGGTGGCGAGCGAGGTCTGTCCGCTGTTCTTCCGGCTCGGCGCGCCCGACGCGTTGGCGCGGGCCTGCCGCGACGCGGGCCTGGCGGTGGCGTGGCAGTCGCGGCTTGTCAACCCCCTGCGGTATCCCGACGCCGACGCGGCCTGCGCGGCGATGTTCCTGGCGGGCCCGGTCGCGCTCGCGTGGACGCGCTTCGACGAGGACGTGCGGGCCCGCGTGCGCGGGCGCTACCTCGGAGCCATCGCGCCGTGGCGCGACGGCGCGGGGTATGCCCTTCCGGCGGAATTCGCCTGCCTGGAAGCAATCATCGGCGACGACCTCCACCCCGCCGCCCCATGACCTTCACCACCGAACCGCATCCCGGCGTCTGTGCCGCGCCGCCTATCGCCTCCGACGGCTTCGTGCTCGACCACACGATGCCGCGCGTGAAGGATCCCGCTCGCAGCCGCAGGGCTTCGGCCACATCTGCTTGGGCCTGGGGCGCTGAGCTAGAGGGTCAGGCATTGCCGCCGGGTACGGCGGAGATGCCAGACCCCGTGCGCCACCCGTCCATCAACACGCGGCAATGCTCCAACGCCGCCTGCTTGATCAGCGCCACTTCCGCCGGCCCCATCTGCTCCCAGCCCAGCTTGGAGACGAGCGTGCGCCGGCCCAGCGAGAACACCATCACCTGCCCGAACATCATCATGATGCGCATGCGCAGGATCGGGTCGGCGGCGTCTCGGCCGCAGTAGCGCGCCACCAGCAGTCCCGCCAGCTCGCCCACGCGCGGGCGCATGCCCTGGTCGAGCAGCTCGAACAGCGTGCCGGGCCCGTGGCCCACCTGCTCGTGCAGCACGAACAGGCGCCGGTGTTCGGCGTCGTCGGGCAGCAGCTGGCAATCGGCCAGGCCGCCCAGCAGCTCGCCGAAGGCCTCGAATACCTGGTCGGGTGTTGCCGAGGCATCGTCCATCGTCGACTGCGCGCGGGCGATCAGGGGCGCGAAATGCTCGTTCCAGCCCTCGGCGATGTACTCGGCGCAGGCGCGGTACACGCCTTCCTTGTTGTCGAAGTAGTACTGGAGCGCAGGCGCGTTCACGCCGGCCGCGGCGGCGATGTCGCGCGTGGACGCCCCCTCGTAGCCGCGCTCGCCGAACAGGCGCACGGCCACCTCGATGATGCGCCGGCGCGTCTCCTCGCCGCGGGCCTAGCCGGCGGCGGCGCGGTGGCGGGGAGGGCGGTGGACGGTCTCTGGCATGGGGTTCGTGAAAATATACCAGTTGACAGAAGTCTTCCGATTGGAAAAAAGTATCGACTGGAATAATTCTAACGCCTGACGACCGGCCTCCCATGTCCTCTTCCGCACCCGACAGCCTGGCCATGCCCGTTCCCGCACCGGCCCCGCCGCCGCCCCGCAAGCGCCGCCCCGTGCTGCTGGCCATCGCCGCCGTGGCCGCCATCGCCGGCGTCGTCTATGGCCTGCACTGGTGGACCACCGGCCGCTTCATCGAATCGACCGACGACGCCTACCTGAAGGCCGACGGCGTGGTCGTCGCGCCCAAGGTGGCCGGCTACGTGACCGAGGTCGACGTGGTGGCCAACCAGCAGGTCAAGCGCGGCGACCCGCTGGTGCGCCTCGACCAGCGCCAGTACCAGGCCGTGCTCGACCAGTCGCAGGCCACCATCGACGGCCGCGAGGCCGACATCCAGCGCGTGCAGGCCGACACGCTCCGGCAGATGGCGCAGCTGGCCCAGGCGCGCGCGCAGGCCGACGTGGCGCGCATCAACCTGGCGCACGCGCGTGACGCCGTCGAGCGCTACACGCCGCTGGCCGTCACCGGCGCCACCACCGACGAACACCTGGCCGACCTGCGCACCTCGCGCGACCAGGCCGCGGCCAATCCCGCCGCCAGCCTGGCCGCGGCCGACGCCGTGCAGGGCTAGCTCAAGGCCAGCCAGACCCAGGCGGCGCAGTCGCGCGCGCAGGTGAAGTCGGCCGAGGCCACGCTGCGCCAGAACCACCTGGATGTCGACGACACCCTGGTGCGCGCGGCCATCGACGGCCGCGTCGGCGACAGCACCGTGCAGGTGGGCCAGTTCCTCACGCCCGGCACGCGGCTGATGACGTTGGTGCCCACGCAGGCCGTCTACCTGGTGGCCAACTTCAAGGAGACGCAGATCGCCCGCATGCGCATCTGCCAGCCGGCCACGCTCGAGGTGGACGCGCTGCCCGGCACCGCGCTGCACGGCGTGGTGGAGAGCTTCTCGCCCGGCACCGGCGCGCAGTTCGCGCTGCTGCCGTCCGTGTACGCCACCGGCAACTTCACCAAGATCGGGCAGCGGGTGGCCGGGCG
>JACMOG010000736.1 GCA_014378125.1 Vitreoscilla sp.
ATGCCGCGCGCCGTGGCGCGCGTCGACCGCACCAGCCAACCCCTGCAGCTGACCGGCGTGGCGCTGGAGCAGGCCGCGCTCGACGTGCTGCGCCATCCCACCGTGGCCTCCAAGCGCTTCCTCATCAGCATCGGCGACCGCACTGTGGGCGGCCTGTCGCACCGCGACCAGATGGTGGGCCCGTGGCAGGTGCCGGTGGCCGACGTGGCCGTGACGCTGGCCGACTACAAGGGCTTCGCGGGCGAGGCCATGAGCATGGGCGAGCGCACGCCGCTGGCCTCGGTGGACGCGCCGGCCTCGGGCCGCATGGCCGTCGCCGAATCCATCACCAACCTGCTGGCCGCCCCCTTCGAGCTGTCGCGCGTGAAGCTGTCGTGCAACTGGATGGCCGCGTGCGGCGAGCCCGGCGAAGACGCCGCGTTGTACGACACCGTGCGTGCCGTGGGCATGGAGCTGTGCCCGGCGCTGGGCATCAGCGTGCCGGTGGGCAAGGACAGCCTGTCGATGCGCACCCGCTGGAGCGACGCCGGCAAGACGAAGCAGGTGGTGGCGCCGGTATCGCTGATCGTCACCGCGTTCGCCAGCATCGCGGACGTGCGCGGCACGCGCACCCCCGAGCTCGCGCGCGAGGACTCGGCGCTGATCCTGGTGGACCTCGGCCGTGGCCAGAACCGCATGGCCGGCTCGGTGCTGGCGCAGACGCTGCAGCAATTTGGCGACGCGGTGCCCGACCTCGACGACCCGAAGCTGCTGGTGTCGCTGGTGGACGCGGTCAACGCGCTGCGCGCACAGGGGCTGCTGCTGGCGTACCACGACCGCAGCGACGGCGGCCTGTGGGCGGCCGCCTGCGAGATGGCCTTCGCGGGCCACACGGGCCTGAGCCTCAACGTGGACATGCTGGTGACCGAGGCCCTGGGGGCCGACGTCGGCGACGCCAAGAACTGGGCCGCGCAGGTGGGCGAGCGCCGCAACGAGCAGACGCTGAAGGCGCTGTTCAACGAAGAACTGGGCGCGCTGCTGCAGGTGCCGGCGGCGCAACGCGACGCCGCCATGCGCGTGCTTCGCACGCACGGCCTGTCGGCGCACAGCCACGTGGTGGGCAAGCCCAACGACCGCGGCATCGTGGAAGTCTGGCGCGATGCGAAGTCCGTCTTCGCCAGGCCGCTCGTCGAGCTGCAGCAGGCCTGGGACGATACGTCGTGGCGTATCTCGAAGCTGCGCGACAACCCGGCCTGCGCCGACAGCGAACACGCGCTGGCGGGCCGGGCCGACGATCCTGGCCTGCACGTCGCGCTCACGTTCGACCCGGCCGAGAACGTGGCCGCGCCGTTCCTGAACCTGGCGCGCCCGAAGGTGGCGATCCTGCGCGAGCAGGGCGTCAACAGCCACGTCGAGATGAGCTACGCGATGTCGCAGGGCGGCTTCGACACCTACGACGTCCACATGAGCGACCTGCACTCGGGCCGCGTCACGCTCGACCAGTTCAAGGGCTTCGTGGCCTGCGGCGGCTTCAGCTACGGCGACACGCTGGGCGCCGGCGAAGGCTGGGCCCGCTCGGTGATGTTCAACCCGGTGCTGGCGCAGCAGTTCGAGGCCTTCTTCGGCAAGACCGACACCTTCGCGCTGGGCGTGTGCAACGGCTGCCAGATGCTGGCCGCGCTGTCGCCCATCATCCCGGGCGCGCAGGACTGGCCCAAGTTCACGCGCAACCGGTCGGAGCAGTTCGAGGCCCGCCTGTCGCAGGTGGAGGTGCTCGAGTCGCCGTCGATCTTCTTCGCGGGCATGGCCGGCAGCCGCCTGCCCATCGCCGTGGCCCACGGCGAGGGCTACGCCGACTTCTCGCAGCGCGGCGACGCCGCCAAGGTGAAGGCCGTGATGCGCTACGTCGACCACCACGGCAAGCCCACCGAGGCCTATCCGCTGAATCCGAACGGCAGCCCCGGCGGCCTGACCGCGGTGACGACGGCCGACGGCCGCTACACGGCGATCATGCCCCACGCCGAACGCGTGTTCCGCAACGTGCAGATGAGCTGGAGCGGCGGCGACACGTCGGCGCCGAGCCCGTGGGCGCGGATGTTCGGCAACGCGCGGAAGTGGATCGGCTAGAACCTTGAAGTGTCGTCCTGCGCGAAGTCGCAGGATCCACGATCGCTGCAACGCATGGATCCTGCGACTTCGGGCAGGATGACAGCTCAGGCGTTGTCGGGTGTGCTGGCCTG
>JACMOG010000737.1 GCA_014378125.1 Vitreoscilla sp.
AACGGCGTGTGCTTGCCGCGGCTGCGCAGCGTGTCGGCCGTCACCTGCCATTCGGCGTGGGCGTCGAATACGCAGATGTCGGCCACGCCGCCTTCCACCAGCCGGCCGGCGCTCTGGCCCAACGAGCCCAGCGCCTCGCCAAGCACGCGCACGGGATCGCTCGTGACGCGCGCGAGCGCCTGCGCCAGCGTGAGCCTGCTCTCTTCGCCCCACTTCAGCGCCAGGCTCAGCAGCAGCTCGAGGCCGGTGGCGCCGGGCACGGCCTCGCCGAACGGCAGCATCTTGTCGTCGTTGGCGACGGGCGTGTGGTCGGACACCAGCGCGTCGATGGTGCCGTCGGCCAGGCCGGCGCGCAGCGCGTCGCGATCCTTGCCCTGGCGCAGCGGCGGCACCAGGCGCATGTCGGCGTTGAAGTAGCCGATATCGACGTCGGTGAGGTGCAGCGAGTTGATGCTGACGTCGGCGGTGACGGGCAGGCCCTCCGCCTTGGCGCGTCGCACCAGCTCGACGCCCGCGGCGCTGGACAGGCGGCACAGGTGCACTCGCGTGCCCGTCTGGCGCACCAGCTCGAGGATGGTGTTGAGCGCGATCGTCTCGGCAACCACCGGCACGCCCGAGAGGCCCAGGCGCGTGGCCAGCGCGCCGCTGGCGGCCACGCCGCCGCCCAGCGACGCGTCCTGCGGCCGCAGCCACACGGCGTAGCCGTGGGTGCTGGCGTACTGCATCGCGCGCATCAGCGTGAGGTTGTCCTTCATCGGACGCTCGGCCTGCGAGAAGCCGATGCAGCCGGCCTCCGTGAGATCGATCATCTCCGTCAGCTCCTCGCCGTCGAGATGGCGAGTGAGCGCGCCCAGCGGGAACAGGCGGCAGCGGCTCAGCTTGCGGGCCCGGAACTTGAGCATGTCGACCAGGCCCGGTTCGTCGAGCGGCGGGTCGGTGTCGGGCTGGCACACGAGGCTGGTGACGCCGCCGGCAGCCGCGGCGGCCAGTTCGCTTTCCAGCGCCCCGGCGCCGGCTTCCTTCAGGCGGGCGGCCAGGTCGACGAGGCCCGGCGCCACGACGCAGCCGTCGGCCTGGATCGTGCGTTCGGGCGTGAAGTCGGCGCGCACCTGGCCGATGGCCACGGTGCGGCCGGCGGCGATGGCCACGTCGGCGAGCTCGTCGCGGCCGCTCGCGGGGTCGATCACGCGACCGTTGCGAATGAGGATCTTCATGCGTCGTTCCCGGCAAGAATGGACATCACGGCCATGCGCACGGCGATGCCGAACGTGACCTGCGGCAGGATGACGCTGTGCGGTCCGTCGGCCACGCGCGAGTCGATCTCCACCCCGCGGTTGATGGGGCCCGGGTGCATCACGATGGCGTCGGGCTTGGCCAGCGCCAGCACGTCCTCGGTGAGGCCGTAGCTCTTGAAGTACTCCCCGGCACTCGGCAGCATCGCGCCGCTCATGCGTTCGTTCTGCAGGCGCAGCATGATGATGACGTCGGCATCCTTCACGCCCTCCTTCATGTCGTGGCACACGCGCACGCCCATCTCGCGCAAGTCGCCCGGCACCAGCGTCTTGGGACCGACGGCGCGGATCTCGGGCACGCCCAGCGTGGTGAGCGCGTGGATGTCGGAGCGTGCCACGCGCGAGTGCACGATGTCGCCCACGATGGCCACGGTGAGCTCGTTGAACGACTTCCTGTAGTGCCGGATCGTGTACATGTCCAGCAGCCCCTGCGTGGGGTGCGCATGGCGGCCGTCGCCGGCGTTGACCACGTGCACGTGGGGCGCGCAGTGGCGCGCGATCAGGTACGGCGCGCCCGACTCGCTGTGGCGCACCACGAACATGTCGGCGTGCATGGCCGACAGGTTGGCGATGGTGTCGAGCAGGCTCTCGCCCTTCGAGGCCGACGACTTGGCGATGTCGAGGTTGATCACGTCGGCCGACAGCCGCTTGGCCGCGATCTCGAACGTGGTGCGCGTGCGCGTGGAGTTCTCGAAGAACAGGTTGAACACGCTCTTGCCACGCAGCAGCGGCACCTTCTTCACGTCGCGGTCGTTCACGGACAGGAAGGTACCGGCGGTGTCCAGGATCTGCGTGAGGATGGCGCGCGGCAGGCCCTCGATGGACAGCAGGTGGATGAGCTCGCCGTGGGCGTTGAGCTGCGGATTTCGTCGCGCGAGCATCAGGTGGTCTCCTTGACGGCGAAGGTGAAGCGCCCGTCGGGGCCGCGCGCGAGCGACAGGCGCTGGGTGGCGGGCAGCGAGAGCTTGGCGGCGGCGAACACGGGCGCGACAGGCAGCTCGCGGCCGCCGCGGTCCACCATCACGACCAGCTCGACGGAGGCCGGGCGGCCGTAGTCGAACAGCTCGTTGACGACGGCGCGGATGGTGCGGCCGCTGGCCACGACGTCGTCGATCAGCAGGATGCGCGCGCCATCGATCTCGAACGGCAGGCTGGTGGTGGCCTCGACGCCGCCCAGGCCGCGCTCGCCGAAGTCGTCGCGATGCAGCGTGCTGGAGATGGTGCCCACGGGGCGGCCCGTGGCCAGGTCGGCGTTCAGGCGCTGGGCCAGCCAGGCGCCGCCCGACCAGATGCCCACGAGCACCGTGTCGGGCGTCAGCAGGCGCGCCACGCCGAGCCGGAGCTCGCCATAGAGCGCCTCGGCATCGAGCAATAGATTGGTCATTCGTTTTCTCTGAAGAACTGTTCGAGGATCAGCGCCGCCGCCGCCGAATCGGCGTCGCGGGCCCCCGCGGCTTCCACGTCGACCGTGGTGTAGCGCTCGTCGACCTCGTGCACCGGCAGCCGGAAGCGGCCGTGCAGCTGGCGGCCGAACTTGCGGGCGCGCGTCGTATTGTCGTGCTCGGCGCCGTCCGGATGGAAGGGCACGCCGATGACCAGGGCGTCGGGTGTCCATTCCTGGATCAGGGCCTCGATCGCCTTGAAGCGCGCGCCGCCCTCCAGCGCCAGCGTGCGCAGCGGCTGCGTGAGGCGCATCAGCGTGTTGCCGGTGGCCACGCCGACGCGCCTGGTGCCGTAGTCGAATGCCAGGAACGAACGCACCGCGCGGTTGCCCGCGCCGCTCATGCGTGCCCCGCCTCCTGGCTGAGCATTCGGGGGTCGATGCCCAGCAAGGCCAGGGCGCGTTCGTAGCGCTGCCCGATGGGGGTGTCGAAGATGATCTCGGGCGCGGCGTCGACGTTGAGCCAGCCGTTGCGGCCCAGCTCGTCTTCCAGCTGGCCGGTGGCCCAGCCGCTATAGCCCAGGGTGACCAGCACGCGGCGCGGGCCGTTGCCCAGCGCCATGGCCTCGAGCACGTCCTTGCTGGTGGTCATCTCCAGGCCGCCGGGCACCGACAGCGTGGAGTTGTACTGCACCGAGCCGTCGAGGCGCTCGTGCAGCACGAAGCCGCGCTCGGTCTGCACCGGGCCGCCGTAGAACACCGGCTGGTCGGCCAGGTCTTCGCTGCTGAGCGTGAGGTCGACCTTCTCGAACAGGTTGCGCAGGCGGATGTCGACCGGCTTGTTGATCATGAGGCCGAGCGCACCCTTCTCGCTGTGCTCGCACAGGTAGACGACCGAGCCGGCGAACGCCTCGTCCACCATCCCGGGCATCGCGATGAGGAACTGATTGGTCAGGTTGATGGGTTCGGAGGCCATTGGTGTGATTTTAGGACAGCGCCGGGGCCACAATCGGCCGCCATGGAGATCTCCCCCCGCAAATCCGTGGCGCGCGCGCTGGTGTGGTTCCGGCGCGACCTGCGCACGTCCGACCACCCGGCGCTCGCCCAGGCCCTGCGCGACGCCGAATCGGTGTGGTGCGTGTTCGTGCTCGACAAGGCCATCCTCGACGGCCTGCCCTGGGAAGACCGGCGCGTGGCGTTCATCCGCGCCAGCCTCGTCGACCTGGACGAGCAGCTCGCGGCCCTCGGCGGCGAGGACGCGCGGCTGATCGTGCGCCACGCCGTCGCCACCGACGAGATCCCGCGCCTGGCCGCCGAGGTCGGCGTGCAGGCAGTGTATGCGCACCACGACGACGACCCGGCCGCGCTCGCGCGGGACGTCCAGGTGCGCGAGGCCCTGGCCGCGGCGGGCCGCGACCTGCGCACGTCCAAGGATCACGTGATCTTCGAGCGCGCCGAGATCCTCACCGGGTCGCGCACGCCCTACGGCGTGTTCACGCCCTACAAGAACGCCTGGTTGAAGGCGCTGCACGCGCGGCCCGAGTTGCTGGGCGACTGCGGCAGCGACGTCGACGGCAGCGCGCTGGCCAAGGCTCCCTCCAGCGGCTGGAAACGCCACGCCGTGGTGCCCACGCTCGAGGAAATCGGCTTCTCGGAAAAGGCGGCCGTGCATCAGGACGACCCCGGCCTGCGCGCGGGAAGCCGTGGTGGCGAAGAGCTGCTGGCGGAGTTCCTCGACCGCATGGACGACTACGACGCCACGCGTGACTTCCCCGCGAAGCCCGGCCCGAGCCACCTGGGCATCCACCTGCGCTTCGGCACGCTGTCGCTGCGCCGCCTCGTGGCGATCGCGTCCCAGCGCATCGAGGGCGGCAGCCGCGGCGCGCAGACGTGGCTGTCCGAGCTGGTGTGGCGCGACTTCTACCACCAGGTGCTGTTCCACCACCCGCACGTGGTGGACCATGCCTATCGCGCCGATTGCGACGGCCTGCGTTGGGAGACCGGCGAGCAGGCCGAGGAACAGTTCGAGGCCTGGTGCGGCGGCCGCACCGGCTACCCGCTGGTGGACGCCGGCATGCGCCAGCTCAACGCCACGGGCTACATGCACAACCGGCTGCGCATGATCACCGCGAGCTTTCTCACCAAGGACCTGGGCGTGTCATGGCAGTGTGGCGAGGCGTACTTCGCGCTGCACCTGAACGACTTCGAGCTGGCCTCCAACAACGGCGGCTGGCAATGGGCCGCGTCCACGGGCTGCGATGCGCAGCCGTGGTTCCGCATCTTCAACCCGGTGACGCAGAGCGAGCGCTTCGACCCGCAAGGCGCGTTCATCCGGCGCTGGGTGCCCGAGCTGAAGCTGCTGGGCGCCAAGGCGATCCACGCGCCGTGGACGGCCAAGCCCGCGGAACTGGCGGCGGCGAAGGTCTCACTCGATGTCGACTATCCGCTGCCGATCGTGGATCACGACGTGGCGCGCCAGAAGACGCTGGCGCGGTTCGGATCGAAGGGCAGCGGCAGCCCGCAGGTGCAGGGATCTGGCCCTGAACGGGGCGAGGCCCCTTAAAAAAGGATCATCGCCGGATTGCGAGGTGCGTCGGGTTGTGGGGTACGTCGGATTGCGGGGTGTCGGATTGGGGGGCGTCGCTGGGTCAGTCACGACTCCCCCCCCTCGCCGTTCCACGCCCGGCCTGCCAGCGGACAACATTCGCGGGGGAATATTCCTCGAACTTGATTGTTGGTCTTGGCATCGTCGGGCCGTCGAGGCCGCGACGATGCCCGCGGCCTGCAGGCTCACACGCTGTCGGGCCTGACGCGAACTTCGCATCGCGACGCCGACGCTCCTCCTCGTGACCAACGAAGGGGGGAGATCACCTCGGCAACTGCGTCATCACGCGCCAACTGGGTCATCACCGCGCCAATTGCGTCGGCACTTCGCCAACCGCGTCATCCTGCGCGCAGTCGCAGGATCCACGCTGGCGAACGACGGTGGCTCTGGCGTGGATCCTGCGTCTACGCGGAGGATGACGGGGCGGGGCCGGGGGTCCATCACGAAAAGGAGCTCCGGAGCCACGATCCGCGATTCGCGTCAGGCCCGGCGGCCGGCAGTGGTGCGGGCCGCGGGCATCGTCGCGGCCTCGACGGCCTGACGATGCCAAGACCACCTCAAAAATTCGCGGACT
>JACMOG010000064.1 GCA_014378125.1 Vitreoscilla sp.
CGGCGCCGGCGGCGGGCGCCTGCGAGAGGTCGACACTGGAACACGCGGCCAGCGCCATCGCGATCGCCAGCGGGAGCGCGGCGAGCACGGGCAGGCGCGGCTTCGGGGAGAGAAGGTTCAAAACGTGTTTTTCCATTCGCGCAAGGCGCCCAGGACGTCGGTCGGATCGGCGGACGCGGCGCCATGCTCCAGCGCGGACGCGACCACGGCGGGTTCGCGCACGCGCAGGAACGGGTTGACGGCGCGTTCGGTGGCGATCGTGGAGGGCAGCGTGAACGCGCCTTCGGCGCGCAACGCCTTGCAGCGGGTTTCGTACTCGGCCAGGGCCGTGTTGCGGGGCTCGACCGTGCGCGCGAAGCGCAGGTTCGAGAGCGTGTATTCGTGTGCGCAGCAGACGCGCGACTCGCCCGGCAGCGCGGCGAGCTTGTCGAGAGAGTGGTGCATCTGCGCCGGAGTTCCCTCGAACAGGCGGCCGCAGCCTCCGGAGAACAACGTGTCGCCGCAGAACAGCCAGGGCGCGTGGCCTGGCCGCGTGACCACGTAAGCGATGTGGCCGGCGGTGTGGCCCGGCACGTCGAGCACCTCCACGTGCGTGCCCAGCACGTCGAACGCCATGCCTTGCGACATCTTGCGCACCGGCACCGGCATGGCCTCGTGCGCGGGGCCGAAGACGCTGCCTTCGACCAGCGGTTGCAGCGCCTTCAGGCCGCCGACGTGGTCCGAATGATGGTGGGTCACTAGAATGGTCGACAGCCGCAGGCCCCGCTCGCGCAGTGCGTCGCTGACAGGCGCCGCCGACCCGGGATCCACGACGATGGCGTTCTCGCCGTCGTGAAGCATCCAGATGTAGTTGTCGGAGAAGGCGGGGAGGGCGATCAGTTCCATGGAGAGAAGCGCTGCGATTATAGAGTTGGGCGGGTGGCTGAAGACGCCGCCGGGCCAGGTGCTGCTCGCGTGGGAACAGGAGCGCATCGACACCGCCGTGTTCGACATCTTCGGCTACCACGCCCTCCAGATGGGCCTGCCGGCGCTCGACGGCCTCCGCGCCAACCGCATGCCCTATCGCTGGCTGGCCAGCAACAGCCTGGTGCCGCACGAGCCGCAGGACATCGCGCCGCCCCGCGACCTCGAGATCTCCACCGTGCCGCTGAAGGTGCCCGTGGCGTTGCACTGCGAAGCCGAGGCGCTGCCGGTCGCCAGCAACAGCCTCGACCTGATCGTGATGCCCCACGCGCTGGAGATGGCCGCCGATCCGCACCGGGCGCTGGCCGAGGCCACGCGCTGCCTGGTGCCCGACGGCCGCCTGGTGATCGTCGGCTTCAACCCGGTGAGCCTGTGGGCGCTGCGCCAGCGCCTGGGCCGCACCGGCCACAGCCTGCGCATGGCCGACGAGGACCTGTTCCTGCCCAGCGCGGGCGAGTTCATCGGCTACTGGCGCCTGCGCGACTGGCTGCGCCTGCTCAGCTACGACATCGAGGTGGGCCAGTTCGGCTGCTACCGGCCGCCCTGGAGCTCGCAGAAGTGGCTCGACCGGTTCGGCTGGATGGAGCGCGTGGGCGAGCGCTGGTGGCCGGTGCTGGGCGCCGTGTACTTCCTCGTGGCGCAGCGGCGCGTGCGCGGGATGCACCTGATCGGCAAGGTGCGCAAGGAACGGATGAAGACCTCGGCGTCGCCGGCGGTGGCGACGATCAACCGGCGGCCCTGACCGGCCCTCGCAGGCGTCGGCCGGGTACGATGCCGCCCATGACAGAACAAGTTTCGACCGAAGTGACGATCTACACGGACGGGGCCTGCAAGGGCAACCCCGGGCCGGGCGGCTGGGGCTGCTGGCTCTCGGCCGGCGGCAAGGAGCGCGAGCTGTTCGGCGGCGTGATGCAGACCACCAACAACCGCATGGAACTCACCGCGGTCATCAAGGGCCTGTCGGTGCTGACGCGGCGCTGCACGGTGGCCATCTACACCGACAGCGAATACGTGCGCAACGGCATCATGACGTGGATCCACGGCTGGAAGCGGCGCGGCTGGAAGACGGCCGACAACAAGCCCGTGAAGAACGTCGAGCTGTGGCAGCAGCTGGAGACGCTGGCCAACGCGCACGACGTGAAGTGGCACTGGGTGAAGGGCCACGCCGGCGACCCGGGCAACGAGCGCGCCGACATGCTGGCCAACAAGGGCGTGGTCGCCGCGCTCAGCGGCAACGGCGGCAACTAGAAGTCTTCTGGCGTGTTGAGGTTGGCGAAGGCCGACGCGTCTCGCGGGCGGTCGAACGCCACCTTTGTTGCGTGCCCCGAGATCCAGCCTTCCACCTTGCGGCCGCCTTCGGCCAGGTAGGCCGCCAGGTGGTCGGCCAGCGCCGTCGACAACAGGCAGCACACGGGCTCCAGCCGGCCGTCGTCGCGCTGCACCACCGCGCCCGGGCTTCCGGCCAGGCCGTCGGCGAGCCGTCCGACGAGATCCAGCGGCAGCCGGGGCGAGTCGCAGGGCACCACCGCCAGCCACGGCGTGGTGGCCGCGCGCAGTCCCGCCAGGATGCCCGCCAGCGGGCCCGGGAAGTCGTCCGAGGCATCGGCCAGCACGCGCAGGCCGCGGGCCGCGTAGTCGGCCACGTTGCGGTTGGCGCTGACAAGCACCGTGCCCACTTGAGGCGCCAGTCTCTCGAGCGCGTGGTCGACCAGCGCCTTCCCGCGCCAGGGTTGCAGGCCCTTGTCGACGCCACCCAGGCGCTGGCCGCGGCCGCCGGCCAGGATCAGGCCGGTGATGTGCTCGCGGGACGGCGCCGGGGCCATCACCCGCCGATGTAGTGCATCTCCACCCGGCGTTCGTCGGCCGGAGCGGTGGCCGTGTCGATCGCGTGCGTGGCGGCGGTGCGCCGCTGCGAGTAGCGGTCGTCGCGGCCGGCCCAGAGGTGGTCGACCGCCGCGGCGATGGCCGCGTCGTCCGCGCCGCCGCGCAGCAGCGCGCGCAGGTCGTGGCCGTGGCTGGCGAACAGGCA
>JACMOG010000738.1 GCA_014378125.1 Vitreoscilla sp.
AGTCGCCGGCCGTTGCGGCGGAGTCGATGTTGGCCGCGCTGCCGGCGCCGAACGCACCGGCCACGCCCGCGCCCAAGCCCATCACGGTGCCGATCAGCGCCAGGTCTTTGTTGCCCGTGAGCGCGCCGGCCGCTGACAGCACGCCGCCCGCGATCTCAAGCCCGGCCACGACAGCAGCGCCTGCGGACATGGCCGCGAAGCCGCCAGCGGCAGCCACCGCAGCGGCACCCGCGTACACCTCGAAGGCCGCCGCGACGAGCGGGATCAGCATTGGCATGGTTGTTTCCTCTCAAACGGCAGCGCCGTCAGCAAATAGAACTTGAAGATCCCGTCGGTCCACGTCTCGGTGAACCCCATCCGCCGGATGAAGCGCTGGTTTGCTTCGTCCGCTACTTCTGCGCGTGTCGTGAGCATCCCGAACTCGTCGAGCATCTGGCCGACGAAGGTGCGGCTGGCGTTGCGCTGGATCGCCCGGCGCGCGTCGGTGGCACGAAAGTGAACCTCCGTGCCCTTAATCGCCGCGAAGCCCGCGCCGTTGTCCATGTGGCGCATCTGCCAGCCGGCGCGCACGAGTTGCTCGACGTCGCTGCCCATCCTTTAAGGGCCGCCGGTGTCCACGTTGTACTGTTGGCCGCGGCTCGGGGCTGCCGCCTGCGCGGCCTGCGCGGCCTGTGCCTGCGTTGCCGGCATCGGCAGGGGCACCTTCACCTGCGGGCCGGGCGCGCTGGGCGCGCCGGCTTGCCCCGGCACCGTGCCGTCCGACGTCACGCCGCTGCCCATGTTGCCGACCAAGCTGCTCACGCCGGTCACGTTGCCGATCGCCATCTGCAGGCTCAGGCCGTTGGCGAGCGACGCCATCTGCTGGTCGATCAGGTGCTGCTTCGCCGGGCCGTCGAGGTTGGCGTCGTTCATGACCCCGGAGATCGCCGCCATGGTGGTCGAGTACATGCCCTGCGACGACTGGCTCGCCTGCAGCTGGTTGCGGTACTGCGCCTCCAGGTTCGTGACCGCCAGCGTGGTGCCCGAGATCATCGACTGCATCTGCACCTTGTCGGCCTCGCTCGCGTTCTGCAGCGCGGTCTGGGTGGCCGCGGTGAACGCCGTCGTGGCCGTGGACACGGCCGCGCTCTGGTTCGCCGTCTGCGCCTGCAGGCTCTGCGCCGCGTCGAACTGCGTGGCCGAGTTCTTCGACGCCGCGTTGGCCAGCGATGTCTGGGTGTTGTTCTGCGCGTTCTGCTGCGCCACCTGCGTGGCCAGTTGCGCGTCGGTCAGCCCCGCCGTGTTCGCCGCGCCTGCGGTGAAGGCCGAGGCGGCGTTCGTCTGCCCGGTGTTGAACTGCGCGTTCTGGTTCTGCGCGGCGGCGTTCTGTTCCGACACCTGTGTGGCCAGCTGCGCGTTCGTCAGGCCGGCCGTGTTCGCCGCGCCTGCGGTGAACTCGGACGCGTGGTTCGTCTGCCCAGTGTTGAACTGCGCCGTCTGGTTGGCCGACGCTGCGTTCGCCTGCGCCGCGTTCGCATTGGTCTGCGCGTCGGGCGTGGCCACTTGCAGCGCGCGGTCGAGCAGCGCGCCCGTGCCGGCGCCGGCCGCCATCGCCGAGTTCAGCAGGCCCCGGCCGTTGGCGGTTTGCGCGGCATCGGCCTGCGCTTTCTGCATCAGCAGGCTCGACGGGTCCATGTCCTTGCTGAGTTGGCCCGAGACCGTCTGCGGGTCGTTCACGTTCCACGCGCTGTTCGCGGCCGTGTTCGCCGTGTAGCCCTGCGAGCCGGCCGCGCCAGCGGGGCCGAGGCTCGTCGGGCCGGTGCCTGCCGAGGTGTAGCCCGTGGACCCGGCTTGCCCCGCCGCCGCTTGGCCCGGCGTCGCGTTCGCCGTCGAGCCGGCCGTCACCGGCGGCGTGACCGGGTTGCTCATCGCGCTCGCCAGCAGCCCCGGGTTTGCGGGCGGGGCGGGCGTGGCCGTCCCCGTGACTTGTGAGGCTTGGCCGTTCACGCTCGCGCCCGAAGACGGCCCCGAGTCGAAGCTGCCGCCGGTGTCGACCCGGGCGTTGCTGGAATTCTTGTCGAAGGGGTTGCTGGCGGCCATGTCAGCCTCTCATGTCAGTGGGGATGCTGGGGTCGGCCTGCGCCTTGCCCCGGAACCAAGAGGCGATGCCGAGGATCGGCAGCACCGTGCCGTTGATTCCCGCGAGCGCGCCCAGCACCATCGGCAGCTGCGCGACGGCCAGGGCCGCGGCGGGCGACCCCAGCCCGACCCCGGCGAACACGCCGAGCACCAGCAGGGACGACGCCAGCACGTTGAACCCCACGGCAAAGCCGAGCACCGGCCGCCAGGTGTACGTGGGC
>JACMOG010000008.1 GCA_014378125.1 Vitreoscilla sp.
AGCCAGATGCCGTGCGCGAACACGCTGCGCTCGTCCAGCAGGTGGTTGCGGGCGTAGACGTCGAGGTAGCTGCGTGCCTCGGGAAACAGCGTGCGCACCCACTCGACCTCGGCGCGGTTCTCGGCCAGGTGGGTCTGCATGTAGACGCCGGGATGGCGCGTGCAAAGCCGGCCGGCCATGGCCAGTTGCTCGGGCGTGCTGGTGGGCGCGAAGCGCACGGTGACGGCGTAGGCCAGGCGGTCGTGCCCATGCCAGCGCTCGATCAGCTCGGTGCACTCGCGCTCGGCCTGCTCGACGTCGTCGCACAGCGCGGGCGGCGCATGGCGGTCCATCAGGATCTTGCCCGCGATGATGCGCATGCCGCGTGCGGTGGCGGCCTCGAACAGCCGGTCGACGCTCAGCTTGTGAACCGTGGGGAACACCACCGCGCTGGTGGTGCCGTGGGCCAGCAGCGCGTCGAGGAAGCGCGCGGCGCCGGGCGTGGCCACGGCGTCGTCGGCATAGCGGGTTTCGGCCGGGAAGGTGTGGGTGTCGAGCCAGTCGAGCAGCTCGGTGCCGTAGCTGGCGATCACGTCGAGCTGCGGGCTGTGGACGTGCGTGTCGATGAAGCCGGGGAGGATCAGGCGGCCCGGGTACTCGTGCCGCGCCCAGTCGTCCCCGGGCGGCTGGTGGCCGGGCTGGGCGTCGACGATGCGGCCGCCATCCACCAGCAGCCAATGGTCGGGACGCCAGCGCACGCCCGCGGGATCGACCTCGCCCCAGGCGGGCCCGGCGGTGAAGTCGAGCAGGTCGCCGCGCAGGGCGATCTTGGCGGGCTGGGTCACAGGGTCTCCCGGAGCAGCGGGCGCGGCCGCACCGCCACGCTGCGCGCGACGTCGCGCACGCATTCGCGCAGCCAGCGCACCGACGCCGATTCGTGGGTGAGGTCATGCCACAGCTGGTAGTAGGCCAGCGGCGGGAAGGTGATGGGGCAACGCACGATGCGCACGGGCAGCACGTCGACGTAGCGCTGGCAGAACAGCCGCCCGGTGGTGAGCACCAGCAGGCTGCCGGCCACCATCGACGGGATGAGCGCGAAGTGGGCGCTGCGCACGGCGATGTCGCGCAGCAGCCCCTGCTTGACCAGGTGGTCGTCGATGACGCCGCGCGCGCCCTCGTAGTTGGGCATGGGCGCCACGTGCTCGCAGGCCAGGTAGCGCTCCACCGTCCAGGCGCGCCCCACGCCCGCGCGCACGATGGGATGGTCGGCGGCCACCATGCACACCACCTCGTCGCTGACGAGCCGGCCCAGGTGCAGCTCGTCGGGCGGGGTGAGCCAGTTGCCGATGACGAGGTCGACCTCGCCCTGCGCGAGGCTGCGGCGGTAGTCGAAGTGGCTGGACAGCGTGAGCAGCTCGATCTTGACTTGCGGCGCGCGTTGCTTCAAGGTGAGCACCAGCTGCGGCAGGAAGCCGGGATCGATGAAGTCGCTGGCGGCGATGCGAAAGGTGGTGGTGCTGGTCTGCGGGTCGAAGCCGGCGCGGCGGGTGCGCTGGCTGAACAGGCGGTCGGCCTCGTTGAGCAGGTTGGTGGCCGGCACCAGCATCTGCTGGGCGAACGCGGTGGGCGTCATGCCATTGCCGGCGCGCACCAGCAACGGATCGCCGGTGAGTTCGCGCAGCCGCTTCAACTGGGCGCTGACGGCGGGCTGGGAGCTTTGCAGGCGCAAGGCCGCGCGCGACACGCTGCGTTCGGTGATCAAGGTGTGCAGGACGCGGATGAGGTGGAGCTCGATCTTGTCGAACTCCGTGCGCAGCGTCATACGATCAGGCCCATACTTTGCATAAGCCAAAGTATATTCAGTTCCAGCCTTCCGGCGTTAAGTTCATCACCATGAGCGATGCCCCGTCCTTGACGACTTCCCGCGAGATCCGCTTCTTCCACCGCGGCGAGATCGTGCGCTTGCAGGATGCCCTCGCCACGCGCAGCGTGCTCGACTGGCTGCGCGAGGACCAACGGTGCACGGGCACCAAGGAAGGGTGCAACGAGGGCGATTGCGGTGCATGCACCGTGGTGGTCGGCGAGCTGCCCGAGCACACCGACTCGCCCGACCGCGCCGTGCGCGGCCTGCGCCTGCGCCCGGTCAACGCCTGCATCAAGTTCCTGCCCTCGCTGCACGGCAAGGCCCTGTTCACCGTGGAAGACCTGCGCGGCCCGCTGGGCCTGCATCCGGCGCAGCAGGCGCTGGTGGACTGCCACGGCTCGCAGTGCGGCTTCTGCACCCCCGGCTTCGCCATGACGCTGTGGAGCAGCTACGAGAACCACTGCGCCGCCGGCACTCGCCCCGACCGCGCGGCGCTGGCCGACGAGCTGGCCGGCAACCTGTGCCGCTGCACCGGCTATCGCCCCATCCTGGAGGCCGGCGCGCAGATGTTCGACCACGCGCCGGTGACGCTGGACACGGCGCCGGTGATCGCCGCGCTGCGCACCATCGCCGACGGCGCGCCGCCGTCCGCGCCGCGCACGCTGGCCGACCTGGCGCAACGCTACGTCGCCTCTCCCAAGGCGCGCCTGGTGGCCGGCGGCACCGACGTCGGCCTGTGGGTGACCAAGCAGTTCCGCGACCTGGGCCACGTGATTCCCATCACCGAGGTGGACGAGCTCAAGGCCATCTCGCAGCGGGACGACGAGCTGTGCCTCGGCGCGGGCGCGTCGTTGGAGGCGGCGTGGGGCGCGCTGGCCGCGAAGGCGCCGTCGCTCACCGAGGCCTGGCGCCGCTTCGCGTCGCCGCCGATCCGCCACGCCGGCACGCTGGGCGGCAACGGGGCCAACGGCTCGCCCATCGGCGATTCGGCGCCGGTGCTGATGGCGCTCGACGCCCAGGTGGAGCTGCGCCAGGGCGAACGCGTGCGCCGCCTGCCGCTGGACGACTTCTACACCGGCTACCTGGCGAACCGGATGGAGCCGGGCGAGTTCGTGCAGGCGCTGGTGGTGCCCGACGCGGCGTTCACGCGCCAGCTGCGCGCCTACAAGATCAGCAAGCGCTTCGACTCCGACATCTCGGCCGTGTTCGCGGCGCTGGCCGTCACGCTCGACGACGGCCGCGTGGCCAACGTCCGCCTGGTGTTCGGCGGCATGGCCGCGGTGGTCAAGCGCGCCGCCGGCGCCGAGGCGGCACTCCTTGGCCAGCCCTGGAATGAAGCCGCCTTGGCCGCCGCCCAGGCCGCGCTCGGCAGCGACTTCACCCCGCTCGACGACATGCGCGCCAGCGCCGACTACCGGCTGCGCGTGGCCCGGAACCTGCTGCAGCGTTTTTGGCTGGAGACGCGGGTGGCCGCTTCGACCGATGCGACCTCGATCTGGAGCGTGGCATGAACGCCGTGGGTGGCGGAAGGAGTCACGCCATGACCGGCACCGCGCCGCGCTTCCTCGAAGCTCCGCACGCCGCCGCGGGCGTCGGCACGTCGCGGCCGCACGAGTCGGCGCACCTGCACGTGGCCGGCGCCCCCACCTACATCGACGACATCCCCGAACTGGCCGGCACGCTGCACTGCGCGCTGGGACTGTCGCCGGTGGCGCACGGCCGGCTGAGGTCCCTGGACCTCGATCGCATCCGTGCGATGCCGGGCGTGGTCGACGTGTTCGCCGCCGACGCCTTCGCCGGCGGCAACGACTGCGGCCCGATCTTCCACGACGACCCGATCCTGGCCGACGGCGAGCTGCGCCACGTGGGCCAGCCCGTGTTCGCGGTCGTCGCGCGCACTCGCGGGGACGCGCGCCGCGCGGCCGCGAAGGCGCGCGAGGTGCTCGACATCGAGCCGCTGGAGGCCGTGCTCGATCCGCGCGAGGCGCATGCGCGCGGCCAGTACGTGATACCGCCGGTGCACCTGGTGCGCGACACCGTGGAGGGCGGCGCGCGCGCCGCGATCGACGCCGCGCCGCATCGGCTGGCCGACACGCTGGACGTCGGCGGCCAGGAACAGTTCTACCTCGAGGGCCAGATCAGCTACGCCGTGCCCACCGAGGACGACGGCATGAAGGTGCATTGCTCCACGCAGCACCCGTCCGAGATGCAGCACCTGGTGGCGCACGCGCTGGGGCTGCAGTCGCACCACGTGCACGTGGAGTGCCGGCGCATGGGCGGCGGCTTCGGCGGCAAGGAGTCGCAGTCGGGCCTGTTCGCGTGCGTCGCGGCGCTGGCCGCGCGTCCCACCGGCCGTCCTGTGAAGCTGCGGCTGGATCGAGACGACGACTTCCTGACCACCGGCCGCCGCCACTGCTTCGCCTACGACTACGAGGTGGGCTACGACGACGATGGACGCATCCTGGGCATCGCGATGACGCTGGTCTCGCGCGCCGGCCACTCCGCCGACCTCTCGGGGCCGGTGATGACGCGCGCGCTGAGCCACGTGGACAACGCCTACTGGCTGCCCGACGTGTCGATGCACGGCTATTCGGGGCGCACCAACACGCAGAGCAACACCGCGTTTCGCGGCTTCGGCG
>JACMOG010000739.1 GCA_014378125.1 Vitreoscilla sp.
CGCCCTCGGCCTCCATCTGCGCCACGCGGCGGTCGATGTGCGTATTCTCCATCTTGAAGTCGGGGATGCCGTAGCGCAACAGGCCGCCGATGCGGTCGTTCTTCTCGAACACCGTCACGTCATGGCCGGCGCGCGCCAGCTGCTGCGCGGCGGCCATGCCGGCGGGGCCGGAGCCGACCACCGCCACCTTGCGGCCGGTGCGCAGCGCGGGCCTCTGCGGCGTGATCCAGCCCTCTTCCCAGGCGCGGTCGGCGATGGCGTGCTCGATGGACTTGATGCCCACCGGGTCGTTGTTGACGTTGAGCACGCACGCGGCCTCGCACGGCGCGGGGCAGATGCGGCCGGTGAACTCCGGGAAGTTGTTCGTCGAATGCAGCACCGTGGAGGCGTGCTTCCACTGGTTCGAATACACCAGGTCGTTGAAGTCCGGAATGATGTTGTTGACCGGGCAGCCGTTGTTGCAGAACGGGATGCCGCAGTCCATGCAGCGCGCGGCCTGCACCTTGGCGTCGTCCGCCTTCAGCCCGATGACGAATTCCTTGTAGTGCTTCAGGCGCGTCTGGACGGGCGCGTAGCCCTCTTCGACGCGCTCGTACTCCATGAAGCCGGTGACTTTTCCCATGATCTCTTCCTCTTACTTTGCGGGGACGCTCTGCGTCGTGCTCGACTTCGCCCTGGCGATGGTGACGCCGGCCTCGCTCCTTGCATGGATCTCGCCGAGCGCGCGCTTGTACTCGTTGGGGAACACCTTGACGAAGCGCGAACGCGAGTCGGCCCAGTGGTCGAGGATCTCGCGCGCCCGCAGGCTGCCCGTCCACTTGTGGTGCGACTCGATCATCTGGCGCAGCAGCGTCTCGTCCGCCTCGCCCTTGTGCCAGATGGCGCGTTCCACCGACTTGGCCTGCTCGTCGGCCGACAGGATCTTCTCGAGGCTCACCATCGCCGGGTTGCAGCGCTCGGCGAACTTGCCGTCCTCGTCGTAGACATAGGCCATGCCGCCCGACATGCCGGCCGCGAAGTTGCGGCCCGTCTTGCCCAGGACGACGACCGTGCCGCCGGTCATGTATTCGCAGCCGTGGTCGCCGGTTCCCTCGACCACCGTCGACGCGCCCGACAGCCGCACGGCGAAGCGCTCGCCGGCCACGCCGCGGAAGTAGGCCTCGCCGCTGGTGGCGCCGTACAGCGCGGTGTTGCCGGTGATGATGTTCTTCGTGGCGTCGCCACGGAACTCGATGCTGGGACGCACCACCACGCGACCGCCGGACATGCCCTTGCCGGTGTAGTCGTTGGAGTCGCCGATCAGGTACAGCGTGATGCCTTGCGCCAGGAACGCGCCGAAGCTCTGGCCGCCGGTGCCTTCCATCTGGATGAACAGCGTGTGGCCCGGCAGGCCTTCGGGGCGCTGGCGGATCAACTCGCCGGACAGCATCGCCCCGACCGAACGGTTCAGGTTGCGCGCGTCCTCCATGAACTGCACCTTCTCGCCGCGCTCGATGGCGGGACGCGAGCGCTCGATCAGCTTCCTGTCGAGCGCCTTGTCCAGGCCGTGGTCCTGCACGTCGTTGTGCAGGCGCCAGACGTTGGCCGGCATGGCCGGCTGGTGGAACACGCGCGAGAAGTCGAGGCCGCAGGCCTTCCAGTGCGCGATGCCCTTGCGGGTATCGAGGAACTCGCTGCGGCCGATCAGTTCGTCGAACTTGCGGATGCCCAGCTGCGCCATGATCTGGCGCGCCTCTTCGGCGATGAAGAAGAAGAAGTTGACGACGTGCTCGGGGCGGCCGGCAAACTTCTTGCGCAGCAACGGATCCTGCGTGGCCACGCC
>JACMOG010000740.1 GCA_014378125.1 Vitreoscilla sp.
ACGCCATCCAGAAACGCGTGGCGCGCGGCGAGCAGACGCTGCTGTTCCTGAACCGCCGCGGCTTCGCGCCGGTGCTGCACTGCCCCGCGTGCACGTGGAAGAGCGGCTGTCCGCACTGCAGCTCGTTTCGCGTGTTCCACAAGGGCGAGCGCATCCTGCGCTGCCACCACTGCGGCACGCAGGAGCCGGTGCCGCGCGCGTGTCCCGACTGCGGCAACCTGGACATCGAGCCCATGGGTCGCGGCACCGAGCGGCTGGAGGAGCAGGTGGCCGAGCTGCTGCCCGGCGCGCGCGTGCTGCGCATCGACGCCGACACCACGCGCGCCAAGGGCACGCTGGAGGCGCAGCTCGCGTCGGTGCACGCCGGCGAGGTGGACGTGCTGGTGGGAACGCAGATGGTCACCAAGGGCCACGACTTCCGCCGCGTCACGCTGGTGGCCGCCGTGAATCCGGATGGTGCGCTGTTCGCCGCCGACTTCCGCGCCCCCGAACGCCTGTTCTCGCTGCTGATGCAGGCGGGCGGGCGCGCGGGACGCGACGCGGACATCGCGCGCGGCAGCGAGATGTGGGTGCAGACGTACAACCCGGGCCACGCGCTGTTCGAGGCGCTGAAGACGCACGACTTCGCGGCGTTCGCCACCACGCAGCTGGCCGAGCGCGAGTCCGCCGGCCTGCCGCCGTATTCGCACTTGGCGCTGCTGCGTGCCGAGGCGCGCACCGAGGACGTCGCCGAAGCCTTCCTGCGCGCCGCGCGCGACCTGGCCAAGACGTATCCGGAGTCGGCCGACGTGATGTTCTATGCGCCGGTGCCGCCGTCGGTGGCCAAGGTGGCGGGGTTCGAGCGGCGCCAGATGCTGATCGAGTGCGCGTCGCGGGCGACGCTGCAGCGGCTGCTGGCGCTGTTCACGCCGCAGCTGCCGGCGTTGAAGAACGCGCATCGGGGCATCGTGCGCTGGGCCATCGACGTCGACCCGCTGGGAATCTGAAGGGCTCATCGCTGGTGTGCGGGGCGTCGCTGGGTCGTGGGGCGTCTCTGGGTCATGGGATGTCGCTGAGGCATGGGACGTTGCCGCGACATCCCATGACCCAGAGACGCCCCAGCAACGCCCCATGCCCCAGCAACGCCCGCAAATCGGAAAAGAACCTTTAAAGTCGCCACTGTTTGCACAACGACCGGGAGCTCTCGAATGAAGACCAACACCACGCTGATCGTCGCCGCCGTCCTCTCGCTGGCTGGCTCGTCTGCCTTCGCCGCCGGCAAGTCGTGCGACGAACTCAAGACCGAGATCGCCGCCAAGCTCGACGCCAAGAAGGTCACCGGGTACACGCTGGACATCGTCGCGGCCGACAAGACCGCCGATGCCAAGGTCGTCGGCAGCTGCGAAGGCGGCGCCAAGAAGATCACCTACGCGAAGAAGTGATCCGCTTCGTCCCGTTCACCGACGCCGACTATCGGACCTGGCTCATCCAGGCGATTCCCGAATTCGCGTTGACCAACGTCGACGACGGGCGCTGGACGCTGGAGGAATCCATCCAGAAGTCGAAGGAGGCCCACGCGGCGCTGCTGCCCCAGGGCCTGCAGACCCCGGGGCACTTCTTCGTGCGTCTTCAGGATGCCGACAGCGGCGCCGACGTCGGCGCGCTATGGTGGGAAGAGTCCGACAAGGCCGGCATGCGCGAGGCCTACGTCTACGACATCGAGATCGATGAGTCGGCGCGCCGGCATGGCTTCGGCCGCGCGGCGTTCCACGAGCTCGAGCGCGTGGCGCGCGAGCGCGGCGTGAACCAGCTGGGCCTGCACGTGTTCGGCCACAACCACGGCGCGCGCCGGCTCTACGACGAACTCGGCTTCCAGCCCACCAGCATCACGATGCGAAAGATCCTGTGACCGCCACGAAGAGACCCCTGCTGATCGCCGCGGCGCTGCTGGTCGGTGCCGCGCACGTCCGCGCGGACGACGACGGCGGTCCCGCGGTCGTTCCGTATCGTCCCAGCGTGTCGACGCCGGCCCAACTCTCCGCGCCGGGCTACCTCGAGCTGGAGGCCGGCGGCCTGCGCACCACCGGGCCCGACAGCGGCACCTCGCGCACGACGCTGCCGTACACGCTCAAGCTGGCGTTCACGCCCGACTGGGGCATCCGCGTGGGCGGCGACGCCAGGGTGCGGCAGGCGGCCGCGGGCGTCGATTCGCAGGCCGGCCTGGGCGACACCGCGGTGGTGCTCAAGCGTCGCTTCGCGGTCAATGACGCCACGGCCTGGGGCCTGGAGCTGGGCGAGAAGTTTCCCACCGCCGGTTCTGAGCGGGGCAGCGGCCACGCCGACACCATCGTCAACGCGATCTTCTCCAGCGACTTCGCGCCGGCGTGGCACACCGACCTCAATTTGAACGAGACGCGACTGGGCGTGCCCTCGGGCCAGCCGCGCGCCTGGCAGACGGGGTGGGCGGCCGCGGTCTCGCGCTCGCTCAACGATGCCTGGGGCGCCGTCGGCGAGTTCTCGGGCACGCGCCAGGAGGGCACGATCCCGACGGCGCAGTTCCTGGCCGCCGCCAGCTGGAACGCCTCGCCCGCCGCGGTGTTCGACTTCGGCGCCGCGCACGGACTGAACGACGCCTCGCCGCGCTGGCAGGTGTTCGCCGGCGTCACCGTGCGCCTGGCCAAGCTGTTCTGACCTTTTGGTATGGTGAGGGCCGAGCCGGCCGCAGGCCCAACCAAGCAATCGGGAAGCGAGGGTCACCACCCGAGCCGATCCGAGCTCCCCCTTGGGGGGCAGCGACCGGTAGGGAGCGTGGGGGCATCATTTTGAGATTGCTGTTAGTCGAAGATGACCGGATGATCGGCGAGAGCCTGCGCGCGGCGCTGAAGCTCGAGGGCCACGCCGTCGACTGGGTGACCGATGCGCAGGCGGCGGCCGCCACCACCGCCACCGAGCGCTTCGACCTCGTGCTACTCGACCTGGGGCTGCCCAAGGGCAACGGCCTGGACGTGCTGCGTGGCACCCGCGCCCGCGGCGACTCCACGCCGGTGATCGTGCTCACCGCGCGCGACGGGCTGGGCGACCGCGTGGCCGGCCTCGACGCCGGCGCCGACGACTACCTCAGCAAGCCCTTCGAGCTCGACGAGCTGCTGGCCCGCATGCGCGCGGTGCTCCGCCGTCACAGCGGCCGCGCCGCCACGCGCCTCACGCACGAGGATCTGAGCTTCGACCCGGCCACCCGCGAGGTGACGCTGCGCGGCGAGCCGGTGATGCTGTCGGCACGCGAGCTGGCCGTGCTGGAGGCCTTGCTGCAGCGCCCCGGCGCGATCTTGTCGCGGGCCCAGCTGGAAGACCGGCTCTACGGCTGGGGCGAGGAGGTGGAGAGCAACGCCGTCAGCGTCTACGTGCACCAGCTGCGCAAGAAGCTGGGGCCCGAGCTGATCCGCACGATGCGCGGCGTGGGCTACTACCTCGGCAAGCGCGAGGTGGTCGACGGCGCCGGCGGGGCCCGCTCTTGAGCGCGCCCGTCACCGGCCGGCGTCGGTTCGCCTTCGACTCCGGCAGCACGCTGCGCGTGCGCCTGCTGCTGTCGTTGCTGGCGGTGCTGGTGATCGCCGCGCTCGCCATGGGCGGCTCCGTCTACTGGAACGTGTTGCGCCAGACCGAGAGCCTGTTCGACTACCAGTTGCGCCAGATGGCGCTGTCGCTGCGCGACCAGGGCGAGATCGCGCCCGAGGACGCCCGCGCGCTGGCCGACGGCCAGCTCGACTACGTGGTGCAGATCTGGCGCGTCGACGGCCACGAGGTCTACGCCACGCAGTTGCAGGCCGAGCCGCCGGCACGCGCGGTGCTGGGCTTCGCCGACATCCCGGCGGGCGGCATCGTGTGGCGCACGTTCAGCGTGGAGGCGCGCGACCGCGTGATCCAGGTGGCCCAGCCCGAACGCGTGCGCCACGAACGCGCCGCGCAGGCCGCGCTGCGCAGCGTGGTGCCGCTGCTGGCCGTGGCGCCGGCGCTGGCGCTGGTGATCGGCTGGCTGGTGTCGCGCTCGCTCGCGCCGCTGCAACGCCTGGCCGTGGAGGTGCGGGCGCGCGACAGCGGCTCGCTGCAGGCGCTGCCCGTCACCGGGCTGCCCGACGAGGTGCTGCCGCTGGTGCAATCGCTCAACGCGCTGCTCGACCGACTGGGGTCGGCGCTGGCGGCGCAGCGCCACTTTGTGGGCGACGCCGCGCACGAGCTGCGCTCGCCGCTGACGGCGCTGAAGCTGCAGGTGCAGGTGATGCGCCGCGCGCCCG
>JACMOG010000741.1 GCA_014378125.1 Vitreoscilla sp.
CCGGTGCCGCCCGTCAGCGGCAACGACGCGACCATCGCCGCGCTGCAGCTGATCATCGCCGGCGACCAGTACAACACGATCTCGAAGCCCAGCGAGATCGTGGCCGGGGCCGCCGCCAAGGTGGCCGTCGGCTTCCTCAACGGGCAGGCCCCGAAAGGCGAGACCATGCTCTACAAGTCGCCGTCGCAGTTGTTCACGCCGGCCGTGGTCACCGCCAAGAACCTGAAGGCCGAGATCATCGACAAGGGCATCACCAGCCCCAAGGAACTGTGCACCGGGCGCTATGCGGACGGCTGCAAGCGGCTGGGCATCGGGGGCTGAATGAACGACAACCCCTTGTCCCGGCGCCCCCGGGGCGAACTCGTCCTCAGCCTGCGGGGCGTCTCGAAGAATTTCGGGGCCGTCTCGGCGCTGACCGACATCGAGCTCGACGTCCACGCCGGCGAGGTCGTGGCCCTCGTCGGTGACAACGGCGCCGGCAAGTCGACGCTGGTGAAGGTGCTCGCCGGCGCGCACCAGCCCAGCAGCGGCAGCATCCATTTCGGCGGCCGGCCCATCACGCTGGCCGGGCCGTCGGCGGCGCTCGACCTGGGCATCGCCACGGTGTTCCAGGACCTCGCGCTGTGCGAGAACCTCGACGTCGTGGCCAACATCTTCCTCGGGCGCGAGCTGGGCCCGGCCTGCCTCGACGAGGTGGCGATGGAGGTGCGCGCGTGGACGCTGCTCAACGAGCTCTCCGCACGCATTCCCGACGTGCGCGATGTCGTCGCCTCGCTGTCGGGCGGCCAGCGCCAGACCGTGGCGATCGCCCGGTCGCTGTTGCTCGACCCGAAGCTGATCATGCTGGACGAGCCCACCGCGGCGCTGGGCGTGGCCCAGACCGCCGAGGTGCTGAACCTGATCGAACGGGTGCGCGATCGCGGGCACGCGGTGATCATGATCAGCCACAACATGGAAGACGTCCGCGCCGTGGCGGACCGCATCGTGGTGCTTCGCCTGGGCCGCAACAACGGCGTGTTCTATCCCGATTCATCGAACCAGGACCTGGTGGCCGCGATCACCGGCGCCACCGAGAACGCCGTGTCGCGCCGCGCCGGCCGACGCCAGGCCGAACAGGTCACCGAGCACAGGGCACCGTCATGAACCAGGACACCACCGCATCCGTTCCGTCGCCCGCGCTGCTCGATCGCAGCGACAGCCGGGTGAAGCACGCCACGGACGTCGCCAGCACCCTCGCCGCCTTCGTCGACCGGATCAAGTCGGGCGACCTCGGCTCGCTGCCGGTGGTGGTCGGACTGATCATCATCTGGACGGTCTTCACCAGCCTGAACCCGGTCTTCCTGTCGGCCAACAACCTGGTCAACCTGCTGTTCGACTGCGCGACCGTCGGCGTGATCTCGCTGGGAATCGTCAGCGTGCTCATGGTGGGCGAGATCGACCTGTCCGTCGGCTCGATGAGCGGCTTCGCGTCGGCGCTCGTCGGCACGCTGTGGGTGAACCAGGGTTGGCCGTTGCTGCCGGCCATCGGCGCGGCGCTGGCGGTCGGCTGCGCCATCGGCGCGCTCTACGCGTTGCTCTTCAACCGGCTGGGCATGCCCAGCTTCGTGGCCACCCTCGCCGGACTGCTGGCCATCCTCGGGCTGCAGTTGTACGTGCTGGGCACCAGCGGGTCGATCAACCTGCCCTACGGGTCGGCGATGGTGGACTTCGGGCAGATGATGGTGATACCCGCGCCCGTATCCCACGCACTGGCGTTCGCGCCCGGCCTGGTGATCCTGCTGGTCGGGTTGCGCACGCGGGCCCGCCGCACGGCGGTGCGCCTGTCGGCGCCGTCGCTGGCCGGGCTCGTGGTGCGCGCCGTGGTGGTCACCGTGCTGCTGCAGGCCATCGTGGCCTATCTCGACCAGGGACGCGGCGTACCGTTGATGTTCGGGGTGTTCCTGGGCCTGGCGATCGCGATGGACTACGCGCTGACGCGCACGCGCTGGGGACGCTCGATGAGCGCCGTGGGCGGCAACCGGGAGGCCGCCCGGCGCGCGGGCATCAACGTGCGCGCCATCTACACCAGCGCCTTCATGCTGTGCGCCGGCCCCGCCTCGCTGGGAGGCGCCCTGGCGGCCGCGCGGCTGGCATCGGCCAGCCAGCAGGCGGGCACCGGGGACGTGAATCTCAATGCCATCGCGGCCGCCGTCATCGGCGGCACCAG
>JACMOG010000742.1 GCA_014378125.1 Vitreoscilla sp.
ATCGGCGTGGCCGGCGCGGCCATCGTGCTGTGGCCGGAAGGCGCGGGCTCGGGTGCGGCGGAGTGGCCCCGCCCCCACTCGCTCGCCGACTGGCTCGGCATCGTCGGCGGCTTCTCGTTCGCGCTCAACAACGTGATGCTGCGACGCGAGGCCCACCGCGCCGAAGAAGGCCGCGCGTTGGCGATGTTCGCGGGTGGCGCCATCGTCGCGGCGGTCCTCGCCACCACGCAGGCCACGAGCGGCACGCTGCCCTGGCCGCCGGCGGCGGCGTGGTACTGGGTGCCGCTCGCGGGCGGCGTCACGGGCTGGTTCCTGTTCGGCAACCCGGCGCTCCAGTACGCCGCTGCACGCCTGACGGCCAGCCGCACCGCCGTCATCGCGCTGACGGAGGTGGTGTTCGCTGCGGCCTCCGCGATCGCCTGGGGCGCCGGCGAGATCACCTGGCGGCTCGCGCTCGGCGGCGGGATGATCGTGGCCGCCGCCGCACTCGCCACGTTGATGCCGCAGCGCCCCCGGTGATCGCGCCCGGGCTACCATCTCGGCCCCGCTTCGCATCGAGACTCGCCATGGCTGCAGCCCACACCGTCTACGACTTCGACGCCTCCTCGATCGGCGGCGAGCCCGCATCGCTCGCCGCGCAGCGCGGCAAGGTGCTGCTGGTCGTGAATACCGCGAGCCAATGCGGCTTCACGCCGCAGTTCGCAGGTTTGGAAGAGCTTTGGAAAGCCTATCGCGAGCGTGGACTGGTCGTCGTCGGATTTCCAAGCAACCAGTTCGGCTCGCAGGACCCAGGCACCAACGACGAGATCGCCTCGTTTTGCAAGCTGAACTACGGCGTAAGCTTTCCGATGATGGCCAAGGTCGACGTCAACGGCGACAAGGCGCATCCGCTCTGGAAGTGGCTCACGGCCGAGGCGCCGGGCTTTCTCGGCACGAAGGCGGTCAAGTGGAACTTCACCAAGTTCCTGATCGGCAAGGACGGGCAGGTGATCAAGCGCTATGCGCCGACCGACTCCCCGGCATCGCTGAAGGGCGACATCGAAGCTGCGCTGGCCTCATGAGGCCCCAACGCTCACTGCGTTCGCTGCCCTGCGAGGGCGCGCGGCCGGCCTCGGGGCGACCCGGCGGCCCGGCGGCCTGACGCGATGTTCGAGCACGTCGAGCCGTTCGCTGGCGACCCCATCCTCAGCCTGAACGAAGACTTCCAGAAAGACCCGCGGCCGCACAAGATCAACCTCTCGATCGGCATCTACTTCGACGACGCGGGCCGCATCCCGGTGCTGGACTCGGTGCGCCGCGCCGAGCGCGAGGTGTGCCAGCGCGATGCGCCGAAGCCTTACCTGCCGATCGAAGGCGCGGCGAACTTCCGCAGCGAGGTGCAGAAGCTGTTGTTCGGTGGCGTCCACGAAGCGATCGCCTCGGCCCGCGTGGCGACGATCCAGTCGGTGGGCTCGAGCGGCGGGCTCAAGGTCGGCGCCGACTTCATCGCTCGCTGGCTGCCCACGAGCGGCGTCTGGGTGAGCGACCCGAGCTGGGAGAACCACCGCTCGATGTTCGAAGGCGCCGGCATCGCCGTGCACAGCTATCCGTACTACGACGCCGCCACCGGCGGCCTGGCGTTCGACGCGATGTGTACCGCTCTGCGCGGCCTGCCGAAGAAGAGCGTGGTGCTGCTGCATGCTTGCTGCCACAACCCGACTGGCGTCGACCTCACGCGTGCGCAGTGGGACGCGCTGATCCCGCTGCTCGCCGAGCACGAGCTCGTGCCTTATCTCGACCTCGCCTACCAGGGCTTCGGTGACGGCATCGAGGAAGACGCCTACGCCGTGCGCGCGCTGGCCAGGGCTCGCGGCAAGGACGGCAAGCCCATGCGCTTCTTCGTGGCGAACTCGTTCTCGAAGAGCATGAGCGTCTACGGCGAGCGCTGTGGTGCGCTGAGCGTGGCGTGCGCCGACGCGGCCGAGGCCGTCAACGTGCTCGGCCAGCTCAAGTTCACGGTGCGCCGCAACTACTCGAGCCCGCCGATCCACGGCGGCCAGATCGTGGCCGCGGTGCTCGGCGAACCCGCGCTGCGGCGAGCCTGGGAAGCTGAGCTCGCGGCCATGCGACAACGCATCCAGGCCATGCGCAGAAAGCTGCACGACGTGCTCGCGGCCAAGGTACCGGCGCGCAACTTCGACTACATCCTGAGCCAGCAGGGCATGTTCAGCTACACCGGGCTTTCGCCTGCCCAAGTCGTGCGGCTGCGCGAGGAGTTCGCCGTGTACCTGATCCGCTCGGGCCGCATGTGCGTGGCCGGGTTGAACACGAACAACGTCGAGGCCACGGCCAACGCGATCGCGGCGGTGTTGTGACGTCCGTGGGGTCTCGTTTGCTCTAGGGTCACTTCCCATCCTTGCGTTCAGGTACGGCGGGTAGATTCCCGCCTGCCCATAGAGGCATCGAACACAGGGAGAGAAATGAAGAACAGATTCGTTCCGGCGATGCCGGAGGGGTTGGCACGTGCGTGCCCGCCCGGGTTGGTGGCCGTGCTGATGGCCGGCGTGCTGAGCGCCTGTGGCGGCGGTGGCGGCGGCGGGACACCCCCTCCCACGGCGACCTTGAGCGCCGACCAGAAGATCTACGAGGATGCCGCGCTGCACGGCGGCATCGGCGGCATTTCGTACAACGTGCCGTACGGCGGCGGCGTCCTCGCAAGCGGCAACAGCTTCGTCTATTCGACGCTGACGACGCTGTCGGCGTCTCCATTGGCCTCCGGCAGCCAGACGGTGACGCCGCGGCTGGCCACGGTCGCGCCTTCGCTCACGCCGCCGTCCCCACAAAAGAGCTGGTATCTCGTGGGCGGCCAGTTCGTCGCCCGCTCGACGACGGCCAACGAGCAGGTGAGCTACGACGGCACGGCGGTGCAGGTCGTCCGATACGCCGACGACAACCAGACGATCGTGGACGGCTTCCACGAGGACGCCTTCCGCGAGGTTGCGCTGAGCGGCAGCGTCTCCAGCGCGCCGGCCGAACTCCTGGGCGTGCTGCCGCTCGACCAGTGGGCGGCTGGCGGCAATTTCTCGGCCGCCACCCCCTGGCAGCCGGGCGCCTTCTACGTGGCGCGCAAGGAGACGCTGACCGCCGACCGAACGCTGCTCGAGGCCTGCTACCCGTTGGCCAACCTGGCCACCGCGTCGACGGCCACCATGCCGCCGCCGTGCTTCAGCGGATCGTTGGCGAGCCGGTTCCCGCTGACGCTCTACTTTCCGGCCAGCTCGCACCCGCGCGAGACCTATGCGGCCGCCGACGGCACCGTCTCGACGCTTCAGGGCCTGCAGGTGTGGACGGCCAACCAGCCCGAACCCAGCGGAGGCTACCCCACCCGCTCGTACCGCGTCTTCATCCATCAGGGGGGCGCGATCTACGCCGGCGTGATGCAGCGCCAGGGCACGGCCGCAACCAGCACGTTGAGCGATGGGTCGGTGGTCGGGGAGGTCTTCGCGCTCAACCAGGCCGCGATATCGACGGTGGGTCAAGGCGTCGTGCTGACGCCGAGCACGCCCCGCCAGACCGCCGGCATCCTGCGCGGCCTGCCCACGCTGGACCTGTACGGCATCGGCGGCACCGGCGTGAATGGCGCGTTGTCGCCGCAGGACCTGCGCACGCACTACGACGTGCCGCCGGCCCTCGACGGCACGGGCCAGACGATCGCCGTGGTCGATTCGCCCGGCCCCTCCTGGATCGACTACATCGACGACCTGCAGGCCTACAGCCGGGCGTTCGGACTGCCCGTGTGCGCCAGCGCCGCGGGCTCCTGCTTCCAGCATGTCGACCTGTCGAACGGCGCCTTCGCCGGCACCGGCAACGGTGGCGCCACCGAGGCGACGCTGGACATCGAGATGGTGCACGCCATGGCGCCCGGCGCCAACATCGTGCTGGTCACGGCGGCGTCCGGCAGCCTCGCCGACATGATGGCGGCGGTGAACTACGCCGCCTCGCTGCCGCAGGTCACGGCTGTGTCGGCCAGCTGGGGCTACGACTACGCGGCCACTGTCGGCACGATTCCGGACGAGGAATTCCTGCTGGCGCAGTTCGTCGCCCAAGGCAAGGTGTTCTTCGCCAGCAGCGGCGACGCGGGCCAGTTGCCCGGATTCGGGCCCACCTATCCCGCGATCTCCACGTACTTCACGTCCGTCGGCGGCACGCGCATCCAGGCGGTGGCGCCGAGCGCCGGCGCATCGTCCGATACCGGATGGCTCTTCTCGGGCGGCGGCGCGACGCCCTGGATGGCCATGCCCAGCTGGCAACAGGCCTTCGTCGGCTCCTCCCAGGTCCTGGTCAACACCGATGAGCGCGCCGTTCCCGACGTGACGGCCGTGGCGGACCCGGCGCACAGCCCGGTGGCGATGTACTTCCGGCAGCGTTGGACGATGGAGGGCGGCACCAGCGTGGGCGCGCCGCTTTGGGCGGGCATCGCCGCCCTGATCGCGCAGCAGAAGGCGGCTGCGGGCACGTCGCTGGCGGCAAGCGTGGCGGCGGCGCCGGGCGGCTTCAACGGATTGCTTTACCGCGGCAACCTGTTCGCGACCGCCAACCCCGCGTTGGAGGCGCTGGCGGGCGGCACCAGCTTCGCGCAAGAAGTGTCCTGCGGAAGCTGCAGCGTCGTGCCGGGCTACAACGACGTCGCCGGCCTGGGAACGCCCGATGTCGCGAGCCTGATCGCGGCGTTCTGACGTTCATCGCCTGACCAGCGGCTGCCGTTCGGCGGCCGCCATCACGCGCTCGCGCAGCCAGCGATGCGCCGGGTCGTCGTCCTTGCGCAGGTGCCACATCATCTCCACGTTGACCGCGCCCAGCGACAGGGGGATCGGCTTCTCGACGAGGCGATGCTCCACGCCCGTGGCGGGCAGGAACTGGCGCGGCAGCACGGTGAGAAGGTCAGAGCGCGCCACCACGCTGCCGGCGGTGGCGAACTGGTTCACCGTCAGCACGATGCGGCGTTGCCGTCCCAGCGCGGCCAGCGCCTCGTCGACGAAGCCGTGCGCGCGGCCGGAGAACGTCACCAGCAGGTGGTGGGCGTCGACGAAGGTGTCGAGCGTCAACTCCTGGTCGGCCAGGGGATGGTCGCGCCGCATCACGCACACGTACCGGGTGGCGTAGAGCTGGCGGTGGTGCAGCGTGGCGTCCTCGCCCTGCGCCACGATGGCGGCGATCGCGTTGGGGAAGTAGCCCACGGCCAGGTCGGCGTCGGCCTCCTCCACCAGGCGGCGCGGGTCGCGCGTGGTCAGCGGCAGCACCCGGATGTTGGCCAGCGCGCGCTCGCCCTCGATGGACGAGACCAGGTGGGGCAGCAACATCGCGGCGGTGGCGTCGGCCATGGCGATGTTGAACGTGGCGGCGTCGGCGGCGGGGTCGAAGCTGCGCGGCGACAAAGCGCCCTGCAGCTGGGCCAGCGCGGCGCGCACCTGCGGCCACAGCAGCTCGGCCCGGGCGGTGGGGCGCATGCCGAACGCGGTGCGGTGGAACAGATCCTCGCCCACGGCCACATGTAACCGTTTCAACGCGTGGCTGGCAGCGGGCTGGGTCATGGCCAGCCGCTCGGGGGCGCGCGTGAGGCTGCCTTCGGCCATCACGGCGTCGAAGACACGCAGCAGATTGAGGTCCAGCGTGCGGAAGTTCACGAAGAATGAAGGTCGGACAAGATATGCGTAGTATGCATATCATTGATGCCCATCATTCATTGGAGTATCGGCGGGAAAACCCTTACATTCCTCCCATCGCCTCTTTATCGAGGGGCATCGCAGGAAAGCACACCATGACCGCCATCACTTCCGGTACCTACGGCCATCAGCCGATCTTCTCTGGCGCCATCCGCCAGCTCGCCGCCGCGCTGTTCTCGTCGCGCCCCGTCGCGAAGAAGCTGGTCGCCGATGCCACGATCCAGTCGTCGCGCATCGCCAACACGTTCCGCGTTCGCATCCGCGAAGCCAACGACGTGCGCGGACTCGCGCGCAGCGTCGAGCAGCATTCGCCGGGCTTCGCCGCCGACCTGTACGCCGCGGCCTCGCGCCACGAAGGCTACGACGACTGAGTTCGACCGCCGGCTCGCGTGAGCCGGCCGCTTCGCGGCTACACGACCACCTTTGGCGGCGTGTCGCTATCGCTTCTCCACGATGGTGGGCACCAGTTGCAGCGCGGTGCGGATTCTTTCCGCCGCGTTCCTGGCATCGTCCCGCGTCGTGTAGGGCCCGGCCTGCAACTTGTTGAGGCTGTGGTCGGTGAACACCGCGAGCAACGGCGCAAGCCAGCCTTGCTCGTCGATCAGGCGTCGCTGGAATTCCAGCGCGCCGTCGCGTTGCTTGAATGCCCCCAGCTGGATCCACCAGCCGACACCCGCAGTGGTATCCGCGCGTCCGCGCTCGTCGGGCTTGTCCCCGCGCGCGACGGACGGGAGCGTGACGGGCGCGCGCGCGGGCGCGACCTCCGCCACCACCGTCTGCGTGACCGTGGTCACGCGGCCGGGCACGGCCGCCGCCGCGTCCACCGCCGCCGCCGCGCCCAGGTCGACGCCGGGCGTGCTGGTGGGCGATTGCGCCGCGGTCAGCGCGCCGGTGTCCATGCCGGCACCTTGCGCATCTGCCACCACCACCGACGCATCGACGGGCAGTGGATTGAGCCCGTTCGCGGGCGCCGAAGGCTTGCGCAGCGCCACGCCGCTGCGGATGTCGTCGTCGGTGATGCGGGTGATCTCCACCGCCGCCACGCCGTTCAGCACGCCCAGCTTCAGGGCGGCCGTGTACGAAAGGTCGATGACGCGTCCCGGCGAGAACGGCCCGCGATCGTTCACGCGCACGATCACCTCCTTGCCGTTGGCCGGGTTGCGCACCCGGGCATAGCTGGGGATGGGCAGGGTCTTGTGTGCCGCGGTCATGGCATACATGTTGTAGGCCTCGCCGCTGGCGGTGCGGCGGCCGTGGAACTTCTTGCCGTACCACGACGCGAGCCCGCTCTCGGTCAGCGCGCGGTCGTCCGTGAGCGGCACGTAGGTGTTGCCGGCGATCTCGTAGGGCTTGTTGGGGCCGCCTTTGCGGATGGCCTCGATCTGCGGCATCGCGTCGGGCACCGCCTCGAGGTTGGGCGGCGGCTTCGTCTCGGGGCCGTCGCGCTGCGCGTTGCCGGGCGGCAGGCGCGACACGTTGCCCGGGCCGGTGGGCGCGGTCGGCGTCGTCTGGCAGGCGGCCAGCACGGCCAGCGCGAGGGGCGCGGTCGCGAGGCGCAGCGCGCGTGTCAGCGAGGGTGAGGAGGCACGAGGCGGCATTCGGCGAGTCGAGACGAAGTGGCCGCAGCTTATCTCAGGCCTCGCGCAGGTGGCAGGCCAACTGGTGACCGGGTGCAATCTCGCGCAGCGGCGGCCGCACCACGTCGCACAGCCCCTTCTGCGCGATGGGGCAACGCGTGTGGAAGGCGCAGCCGGCGGGCGGGTTCAGCGGGCTGGGCACGTCGCCCTGCAGCACGATGCGCCGGCGCCGCACGCGCGGGTCGGGCACCGGAACCGACGACAGCAGCGCCCCGGTGTACGGATGGCGGGGCCGCGTGTAGAGCGCGTGCGACGCGGCGATCTCCACGATGCGGCCCAGGTACATCACCGCCACGCGGTCGCTGATGTGGCGCACCACCGACAGGTCGTGCGCGATGAACAGGTAGGCCAGGCCCAGGCGCTGCTGCAGGTCCTGCAGCAGGTTGACCCCCGGCGCCTGGACCGCCACGTCGAGCCCCGGCACGGCCTCGTCGCACACGATCAGCCGCGGGTTGGTGGCCAGTGCGCGGGCGATGCCGATGCGCTGGCGCTGGCCGCCGGAGAAC
>JACMOG010000743.1 GCA_014378125.1 Vitreoscilla sp.
ACGCCGACAAGGGCGGCGGCGAGTTCACGCTCATCGACGACTACGGCCACCATCCGGTGGAGATGGCCGCCGTCATCGCCGCGGCGCGCGGCGCGTTCCCGCGGCGCCGCCTGGTGCTCGCGTTCCAGCCGCACCGCTTCACGCGCACCCGCCACTGCTTCGAGGACTTCGTCAAGGTGATGGGCCAGGCCGATTCGATCCTGCTGACCGAGGTGTATTCGGCCGGCGAGGCGCCCATCGTGGCGGCCGACGGCCGTTCCCTGGCGCGCGCGCTGCGCGTTGCCGGCAAGGTCGACCCCGTGTTCGTCGACGACGTGGGCGACCTGGCCGCGGCCATCGTCGACCACGCGCGCTCCGGCGACGTGGTGATCTCGATGGGCGCGGGCTCGATCGCCGCCGTCCCGCAACGCGTGGCCGACATGAAGACAGGAGCTGCGCAATGAACTTCATCTCGATGTCCCCCGGCGAGGCGCGCAAGCTCGGCAAGGTGGCCGTGCTGATGGGCGGCACGTCGGCCGAGCGCCAGATCTCGCTGCTCTCGGGCGCCGGCGTGCTGTCCGCGCTCAAGTCCCAAGGCTTCGATGCGCACGCGTTCGACCCGGCCGAGCGTCCGCTCGACGACCTCAAGCGCGAAGGCTTCGCGCGCTGCTTCATCGCCCTGCATGGCCGCCATGGCGAGGACGGCTGCATCCAGGGCGCGCTCGAGCTGATGGGCATCCCGTACACGGGGCCGGGCCCCATGGCATCCGCCATCTCGATGGACAAGGTGATGACCAAGCGCGTGTGGCGCGCCGAGGTGCTGCCCACGCCGCGCGGCCGCGTGCTGAGCCGCGAGGAGCAGGTCGACAAGTACATCTCCAAGGTGCCCGACGAGCTGGGGCTGCCGTTGATCGTCAAGCCGCCGCACGAGGGCTCTTCGGTGGGCGTCACCAAGGTCAAGGGCTGGTCGCAGATGACCGCCGCCGTCGAACTGGCCGCGGGCTACGACGTGGACGTGCTGTGCGAGGAGTTCATCGACGGCGACGAGGTGACCGTGGCCGTGGTGGGCGAGGGCATGGACACGATGGCGCTGCCGGTGGTGCGCATCGTGGCGCCGGACGGCCAATACGACCTGCAGAACAAGTACTTCACCGACGTCGTGAAGTACCACTGCCCCAGCGGCCTGCCCGATGCCGAGGAGAAGGCCGTGCAACGCCTGGCCGTGGCCGCCTACCGCGCGCTCGGCTGCCGCGGCTGGAGCCGGGCCGACCTCATCATCCGCCACTCGGATCGCAAGCCCTACCTGATCGAGATGAATACCTCGCCCGGCATGACCACGCATTCGCTGGTGCCGATGGCCGCGCGCGCCGTGGGCCTGTCGTACGAGGCGCTGTGCGCGCACCTGCTGGCCACCGCGGCGCTGGACCCGCAAGGCAAGGGCGGCAAGGCCGCCAGGAACGAGCAACCGGGCCTCTGATGCTGCTGCGCCAACCCACCACCCCCCACGACGCGCCCGCCGACGCGCTGCCGGTGGACGTGCGCCTGATGAACGCGATCGCCGCCGCAGTGTTCGCGCTCGCGCTGGTCACGCTGGTGGCGGTGGGCCTCGCGTGGGCGTCGCGCCGCCCGCAGTTCCAGTTCGGCGACGTGCGGCTGGAGGGCGACCTGCAACGCAACAGCGTGACCACGGTGCGCGCCAACGCGATGCCGCACCTGGCGGGCAACTTCTTCACGATGGACCTGGGCAAGACCCGCACGGCATTCGAGCAGGTGCCCTGGGTTCGCCACGCCGTGGTGCGCCGGGTGTGGCCCAACCGGCTGGTGGTGTCGCTTGAGGAGCACCAGCCCGTCGCGCTGTGGGAAGGCGACGAGAGCAGCGACAAGATGGTCAACAGCCACGGCGAGGTATTCGAGGCCAACGTGGGCGACGTCGAGGACGACAGCCTGCCGCAGTTCGCCGGCCCGGACGGCACGTCGGCGCAGGTGCTGGGGATGTACCGCCGGCTGCAGCCGCTGTTCTCGGGCATGGACGCCGAGCCGACGGCGCTGCGCCTGTCGGGCCGTGGCAGCTGGAAGGTGGACCTGGACGACGGCGCCACGGTCGAACTCGGCCGCGGCACGCAGGACGAGGTGGTGGAACGCACGACGCGCTTCATCCGCACGTTGCCGCAGGTGCTTGCAAAGTTCCACACGACGTTGGAGAACGCCGACCTCCGCCATGCGGAAGGCTATGCAGTCAAGTTGAAAGGGTTGTCGGTGAACGCTGACGCGAAGCAGCCGCAACAACCTTCTAGCAAGCAATAGGGAACGGACAGCAATGGCCAAGGAATACAAGGATCTCGTCGTCGGACTGGACATCGGCACCGCCAAGGTGATGGCCGTCGTCGCCGAGATACTGCCCGGCGGCGAACTGCGGCTCGCCGGGCTGGGCGTCGCGCCCACGCACGGCCTCAAGCGCGGCGTGGTGGTCAACATCGACGCCACGGTGCAGTCCATCCAGCAGGCCTTGAAGGAGGCCGAGATGATGGCCGACTGCAAGATCTCGCGCGTCTACACGGGCATCACGGGCAGCCACATCCGCGGCCAGAACTCCACGGGCATGGTGATCGTGCGCGACAACCGCGAGGTCACGCCCACCGACATGGCGCGCGTGGTGGAGACCGCCAAGGCGATCAACATCCCCAACGACCAGCGCGTGCTGCTGGTCGAGCCGCAGGAGTTCGTGATCGACGGCCACGAGGTGAAGGAGCCGATCGGCATGAGCGGCAGCCGGCTCGAGGTGCGCGTGCACATCGTCACCGGCGCGCAGAGCGCGGCCGAGAACATCGTCAAGTGCGTGCGCCGCTGCGGCCTCGAGGTGGACCAGCTCGTGCTGAACCCGAGCGCGTCGAGCCAGGCCGTGCTGACGCAGGACGAGCTGGACCTGGGCGTGGCCCTCGTGGACATCGGCGCGGGCACCACCGACGTGGCGATCTTCACCGGCGGCCCGGTGCGCCACACCGCCGTGATTCCGATCGCCGGCGACCTGATCACCAGCGACATAGCGATGGCGCTGCGCACGCCCACGAAGGACGCCGAGGAGATCAAGGTGGAGTACGGCG
>JACMOG010000744.1 GCA_014378125.1 Vitreoscilla sp.
TCGGGGCGCACGGTTTCGACGAGGACGTTCTGCCCCTGCGGGACGCTGGCTTGGCCCTCAAACCGGACGCGGAAGCGCGGGGGCACGCCATCCTCGAAGACCTCCAGGTCGACGATGCCGTGGCCGGTGTCGATGCGGTGCGTTTCTTCGCCGTGGCCGTGGGCATGCCCATGGTCATGGTCGCGCTCAAAGCGCTCGCGCCGCTGCTCGCGCCACGTGCGCCACAACATCCACAACGCGATCAGGATGATCAGCGCGCCTGAGGCGACCTGGAAGTATGGTTCCGTCGCCTCGGCGCTCCAGTTGCGACCGAAGTAGAGGCCGCCCATCGCGACGGCCCAGACGACGGCCGTGTGCGACAGGGTCGCTGCAAGGCCGAGCAGGACAGCTTGGCCGACGGTGCCGCGCACCGCGACGATGAAGGCGGCCATCATGGTCTTCGAGTGGCCGGGTTCGAGGCCGTGCAAGGCGCCGAGCAGGATCGCCGAAGGAATGAAGATCCAGGCGTTGCCCGACTGGAGGAGCTGGCTGAAGTTTTCCATGGCGCGCGTCTACAGGTAGCGGGTGATGGCCTTGAACTCGTCGATCGGCGCGCGCGCCGACTTGCTGGACGAGACGACGGCGGCGTCGAGGCAGTGGTCCAGGTGATCGTGGATCAGGGCCTTCTTCGCCTGGTGGATCGCGCTCTCGACGGCATGCAGCTGCTGCGCCAGGTCGAGGCAGGGTCGACCGGTTTCGATCATCTCGATGACCTTCAGCAGGTGACCGCTTGCCCGCTTCAAGCGCTTGGCGACGGCGGTGTGGGATTCGTGGGTGTGGGCGGATGTGTCCATGATGCATATCCTATCCCCCGGGAGGGGATACAGTCTAGCCTGACGGAGCTGTCGCCAGGGCCATGGGCACAGTCGGTGGTTCCGACGCGATGCAGCACGCACCCGCAATTGACCGGCGAGACGAGCACCGCGCCGCGGCGGTCGAACCTTGTGATTCCGGCTGCGTTCCTGCTGACGCGGCAGGCGCTCGGCAACGGGCCGGCCGACTCAGCTTGCGGGTGCGCGCGTGCCTTGAGCCGGTTGCTTTCCCGGCGATTCCGGCATCAGCGCATGGCGCGCGGTCCGGCCACGATGATGGCCATGCCGAGCAGGCTGACGGCGGCGCCGATCCAGTCCGTCATCGTCGGCTGGACCCGGTCGATGGTCCACAGCCAGAGGATGGCGACACTGACGTAGACACCGCCATAGGCGGCGTACACCCGGCCGGCTGCGGTGGGGTGCAGAGTCAGCAACCACGTGAACAGTGCGAGGCTGGCGAAGGCCGGAACCAGCAGCCACGCCGAGCGACCCTGACGGAGCCAGAGGTAGGGAAGGTAGCAGCCGACGATTTCGGCCAGCGCGGTGACCACGAACAGTGCGAAGGTCTTGAGGAGGTCCATGCGGACATTGTGCGCAAGTGCCGTCCGATTCCGGATTCTGCCGCGTGCCGAGCGAATCCGCTTGCACCTCAAGTTGCTTGAGGTCCCACAGTGGCTTCGCGGGCGGCGTGCCCGCGAAGCTGGATCGAACTTCATGAGACTCTGGAAACTGCTCTTGGGCGTCGGCGGCGCCTGCGCGGCATGTTGCGCGCTGCCGTTGGTGGGTGGCACGGCGGCCGTGGCGGCGCTCTCCGGTGCCTTGATCACGTGCGCCGATGGGTTCGTGCCCCTAGTACATCAACACGCAAGTGTCGAAACATAGTGACGACCGAGTTTGCGGTCAGCATCTTGACGAGTGAACTTCCATTCGATGGTTCGCTCGTCGGCGTTTCGTGCCTCTTGCCAAGCGTCCACTTCAGTCTGCAACA
>JACMOG010000745.1 GCA_014378125.1 Vitreoscilla sp.
CAGGCGCCGACACCGACGCCGCGGCGAACACGGAACCGACGAATGTCGCGGCCACGACGAGGCCCGCGCAACGCAGGCTCTTCATCACGTCGCCACCCCCAGCCGTTGCCACAGCACCGCCGGGCACACGTACTGCATCTCGCCCGTCTTCATGTCCACCGCCACCTGGATGGAGGACGCCGTGTTGATCTTGCGGCCGGTCGCCTTGTCGCGGATCACGTAGTTCATCTTCAGGCGGTTCTCCCACTCGACGATCTCGGCGTGCACCACCAGCGGCTGGTTGAACACGGCCGGCCGGCTGTACTTCAGGCGCAGGTCGACGATGGGCCAGCCGTAGCCCGACTCGCGCATCTGCAGGTAGCCGTAGCCGAACTTCTCGAGCAGCGCGCAACGCGCCAGCTCGAGGTACTTCACGTAGTGGCCGTGCCACACGATGTCCATCATGTCGATGTCGAAGAACGGCGGCACGACGTCGATCTCGTGCGACAGGTCCGGCGGCATCGGTGCGGTGGCCTCAGGCATCGGCGTACAGCGCCCATTCGCGGCCGCGCAGGGCCACCAGCAGCGCGATGAGGTCGGTGTCGAGCGCCCGATCCTCGACCACGAACGGGATGCGCCGCTCGAGGTCGGCCTGGAAGGCCTGCAGCGCGGCGCCGGGCACCACGCCGTCCTGCGCGCAGCGCAGCGCCACGCCCTGGCGCGCGGCCACCAGCATGCCCACGCATACCTGCTCGGTGAGCTCCAGCACGCGCAGGCAGTCGCGCGCGGCGATGGTGCCCATGCTCACCTTGTCCTGGTTGTGGCACTCGGTGGAGCGCGAGAACACGCTGGCCGGCATCGTCTGCTTGAGCGCCTCGGCGGTCCATGCCGATACGCTGATCTGCAGCGCCTTCAGGCCGTGGTTGATGGCCGCGCGCGGCCCCGTGGCGCCCGACAGGTTGGACGGCAGGCCGTGGTTGTAGCGCGTGTCCACCACCAGCGCGAGCTGGCGATCGAGCAGGTCGGCCACGTTGGCCACCGCGTTCTTCAGGCTGTCCATCGCGAAGGCGATGTGGCCGCCGTAGAAGTGGCCGCCATGCAGCACCTGCTCGCGCTCGCCGTCGATGATCGGGTTGTCGTTGGCCGAGTTGAGTTCGTTCTCGATCAGCTGGCGGAAGAACGGCAGCGCGTCCTCCAGCACGCCGATGACGTGCGGCGCGCAGCGCAGCGAGTAGCGATCCTGCAGCCGCTGCTCGTTGCGCGCGGCCGGTTTCGCCGAGTCGGCGGCCAGGTCGGCGCGCACCCGGGCCGCCACGCGTTGCTGGCCGGCGTGCGGCTTGACGGCGAACAGCGCCTCGTCGAAGTGGTGCGCGTTGCCGGCGCTGGCCAGCACGTTGCAGGCGGTGAGGCGCGCGGCCAGGCGCGACACGTACTCGGCGCGCTCGTACGCCAGGCACGCCAGCGCCGTCATCACGGCCGTGCCGTTCATGATGGCCAGGCCTTCCTTGGGACGCAGGCGCAGCGGCTGGCGGCCCAGCGTGGCAAGCGCCGCGGCAGAGGGCTGGACATGGCCCTGGAACAGCACGTTGCGCTCGCCGCACAGCGCGGCGGCCACGTAGGAGAGCGGCGTGAGGTCGCCGCTGGCGCCGACCGAGCCCTCGGCCGGGATCTGCGGCAGCACGTCGTGCTGGATGAACGCGGCCAGCTGCTCGAGCAGCTCGACGCTGCCGCCCGACACGCCCTGCGACAACGACTGCAGGCGCGCGGCCAGCACCGCGCGCGTCTCGCCCGGGTCGAGCATGCGGCCCAGGCCCACGCCGTGGTAGGCAAACAGGTGGTGCGGCACCACGGCCACCAGTTCGGGCGGGATCACGCCGGTGCAGGAATCGCCGTAGCCGGTGGTGACGCCGTAGACGACGCCGTCCTCGCGCAGCAGGCGCTCGAGGAAGTCGGCGCCGCGCTGGATGCGGCCACGGAAGGCCGGGTCGGAGGAAAGCTCGGCAGGCGCCTGGCGCGCCGCCAGGGCACACACGACCTCGATCGTCAGGCGGCCGCCGTCGAAGGTGATGGGACGGGAATCAGTCATGGCGCACGGGCGTGGGGGGAGCAGTGAGCGCCCCGGGTTGATTCCAGAAGGAAAAGAAGTTGAACCACTCGAACGGCGCGCGCGCCAGCTGGCGCTCGATGCGCTGCGCGAAGTCGGTGGCGTACACGGTGCAGGCGCCCAGGCGGTCGCCGCGCGGCAGCACCACGCGCTCGGCGAGCCTCTCGAACACCACCTCGTGGGTGTCGTCCTGGCGGATGCAGCCCAGCGAATAGAGGGGGCATTTGAGCAGCGAGGCCAGCATGTAGGCGCCGGTGGGAAACGCGGCGAGGTGGCCGAGGAACGGCACCTGCACGGCGCTGGCGCGGCCGGCCACGATGGGCACGCGGTCGCCGGCGATGGCCACGAACTCGCCGCGCTCGACGCGCTCGGCCAGCATCACCGCGGTGGCCGGCGAGATCTCGGTGACCTGCAACAGCGCGATGTCGCGGCCCGGCGACAACCGCTCCAGCATCCGGTTGAACTGCTCGGCGTGCACCGTGTGCACGAGCACCGTGAGCTTCATGCCCGGCGTGGCCTCGGCCGACGCCTGGCACATCTCGAGGCAGCCCATGTGCGCCGTCACCAGCAGGCCGCCCTGCTTCTCGCGCACCATCGCGTCGATGGCCTCGCGCCCGACGAATCGGATCGCCTTGAGCTTGTAGCGGCCGCCCACGGCCAGCATCTTGTCGAGGATGGTCTCGGCGAACGAGAAGAAGTGGCGCAGCGTGTCGCGCCGGCCCGGCTCGTGGCCCAGCCCGCCGGTGGCGTGTTGCAGGCGCTGCAGGTATTCGAGCGAGGCCTCGCGCGCGCCGCGGTTGACCGCCCAGTACCACAGCACCACGGGATACAGCACGATCCGGAACGGCAGCCGGCCGCCCACGCGGAACAGCGCGTACAGCAGCCACATGCCGCCGACGAAGGTCTCCTCGCCGATGGACGACCAGTGGCGTTGACCGGTGCCGCGGCTGCGGGGATGCACCGCGCTCATTTGCTCACCACCTTGCGCCACAGCAGCAGCGGCGAGCGCGCGAGCATCCCGAAGGCCAGACGCGTATGCATCTTCGTGATGAGCCAGTTGTCCAGGCCCAGCCGGAAGTGCGACAGCCCGTCCTGCGGATAGGTGACGCGCGTGGGCACGTTCACGATGCGCATGCCGCGCCAGTGCAGGCGTACCAGCACCTCGGGGTCGAAGTCCATGCGCCGGCCCAGGCTCGCCTCGTCGAACAGCCGCACCACCGGCGCCAGCGGGTACACGCGGAAGCCGCACATCGAGTCGCGGATCTCCAGCGACAGCGAGTTGATCCACACCCAGATGTGCGTGGCGTAGCGGCCCACCAGCCGGCCCAGCGGCACCGTCTCGTCGTAGACCGGCACGCCGCAGATCACCGCGTCGGGTTGCGCGGCAGCGAGCGCCAGGAACTTGGGGATGTCGCCGGCGTCGTGCTGGCCGTCGGCGTCGATCTGCAGCGCGTGCGAATACCCCGCCGCGGCCGCCGCGCGCAGGCCGGCCATCATCGCCCCGCCCTTGCCCTGGTTCAGCGCCAGGCGCACCAGCGTGACGTCGGGCGCCCGGGCCAGCGCGTCCAGCACCGCGGCGCAGTCGGCCGAGCTGCCGTCGTCCACCAGGATGCAATGCAGGTTGTTGGCGCGCACGTTGGCCGCGACGGCGCCCACGGCCTCGCCGTGGTCGTAGACGGGAATGACCGCCACCGCACGGAAGGTCTGCGCCATCACGCGGCCTCCGGCGCGGCGAACACCAGGCGGCCGCTGGAATGCCGGCCGGCCGTGGAGCGGTATTCGAAGTGCAGCGTCGACGTGGCCGCGTTCCATTGCAGGTCGAGGTCGAGGTGCATGCCCGGCAACGCCGGCTGCGAGAACTTCAGGGCGTCCATGCGAATGAATCGGGTGGGCAGCGCGAAGCGTTCGCGAGCAAAGGCGATGGCCCAGTCCACCTGCGCGACGCCGGGCAGGATGGGCGAGCCGGGAAAGTGGCCGTCGAAGACGAGCAGCTCGGGCGTCAGCGCCAGAGAGGCCTGCGCGCGGCCTTCCTCGGTGATGCGCCACTTGGGCGAAGGTCGCTGCGGGCGCGCCTCGGCGGCCGGCGCGAACAGCGCGCCCAGCAAGGCCTCGGTGCTCTTGCCCTGCGCATTGACCGGCAACGCATCGACGAGGCGCCAGCGGCGCGGCAGCGCCACGCGGTCGACCGCGGCCAGCAGGCGCGTGCGCAGTTCCGCCACCAGCGCGGGCTTGCCGGACGCGGCCAGCTTCGCGCGGCCCGCCTCGGTGAGCGAGACGACGGCCGCGGGGCGCACGGCATGGGCCACCGGCGTGCCGGCAACCTCGACCACCGGCGGCTCGTCGGCCAGCATCAGCACGCGCGCCTCGGCCACGTCATCGGACGCCGCCAGGCACTGTTCCATCGCGGTCAACGACACCCGCTTCTCCTCGATCTTGACGATGCGGTCGACGCGGCCGTGCAGCTCGAAGCCGTCCATGCCGTCGCCGGCCGGAGTGGCGCGGTCGGCCGTGCGATACCACTCGGCGTCGGGGAGGTGCGGCGAGCGCACGCACAGCTCGCCGTCGTCGATGCGGAACGCGATGCCCGGCAGCGCCTGCCACGTATCGCCGTGGCGGGCGCGCTGGCGCCAGGCCACGCCGCCCGTCTCGGAGCTGCCGTACACCTCCACCGGCGCCACGCCCAGCAGCGCCATCGCGCTCTCGGCGGCTTCGGGCGGCAGCGGGCCGCCGGACGAGAACACGCCGCGCAGCCCGGCGCGCGCGGCCGACCAGTCGAGTGTCTCGGGCAGCCGGCGCAGGTGCGCGGGACTGGCCACCAGCACCACGGGTCCGGCGATGCGCAGCGCGATCTCCTCGTTGAACACCAGGCGCTCGGCCGCGAACGGCCGGCCGGACGCCAGCGGCCACAGCACGCGAAACAGCAGGCCGTAGATGTGCTGGTGGGTGACGGTGGCCCACACCAGCGGCGGCTCGTCGACCGGGCCCGCGTCGTCGAAGCCGGTGATGCCCTCGCCCGCGGCGACGGTCTCGAGCGCCAGGTTGACGGGCGCGAGGCCGGTGTCGCACAGTGCGCCGAAGCGCGCCTCGAGCGCGTGCACCTCGGCGTCGAGCTGGGCCAGCCGCTTGGAGATGGCCAGCGGCTCGCCGTTGGTGCCCGAGGTGTAGACCACCAGCTGCGTGGCCTCGCGATCGAGCGGCGCGAACGCGGCCTCGCGGGCAAAGGCGGGCGCGGGCGCGGGACGCGCCAGCGCGCCCGGGAGGTCGCCCAGGAACCCGTCGGCCACGCCACGCAGGCGGGCCACGGTGTCGTCCTGCATGTCGCCGGGCACCACCACCGTCTTGCCGGCATGCCACGCGCCGAACAGCGCCGTGGCGAAGTCGAAGGTGTCCTCGACGAACAGCGCCCAGCGCGCGCCGGGCTGCGCCGCGAGCAGGTCGCGCCACGCCGCCACCTGGTGCGCGAAGTGGGCCTGCGTCAACGCCTGGCCGGCGCGCGACGCCACCGCCGCCGAGGGCGAAGCGGGCATGCGGGGCAAGGCGGTCAGCGGGCGCCAGCCGGCGGCGTCAGCCACCGCGCGCCGCCTCTTCGCGGGCGATGCGTGAGCGCACGCGCCGGCGCACCAGCCACTCGCCGCCCATCAACGCGCCCATGGCCACGTACGACAGCAGCCCGTTGTACAGCGCCCAGACCGCGGGCGTGGCCCACAGGGCCGTGGCCAGCGCGGCCAGGCCGTTGACGACGAAGAAGCCGCACCACACCTGCGTGACGCGCCGCGTGTAGACGATGGCGGCCGGCGGGAAGTGCGACTCGCGCAGGCGGGCGAGGCGCTCCACCACGCTGGGACCGCGCCACAGGCTCATGCCGAACAGCCCCAGCATGACGAGGTTGACCAGCGCCGGATAGAGCTTGAGCGGCCCCCAGCGATCGCCCAGGAAACTGGCCGCGGCCAGCACCGTGGCGGGCGCCGCGGCGCCCAGCCAGAACGACTCGCGCGTGGCCCAGGCCCGCGCGAGCGCGAGCGCCACCAGCAGCAGCGCGATCCAGCGTGGGCTCACGTGCCCCAGCGCCAGGTACACCACCACCGGATAGGCGAGGCTCACCATCACCAGCAGCGCGGCCAGCAGCGGCGGCGTCCTGCGGACGGGCGCGAGCGTGGGGGCCGGAGTGGCCATCGAAGGGATCACGCGGTGGGCGCTTCGTGCACGAGGCCGTACAGCGCGTCGACGACGTCCTGCACCGTGCGCACCGACTTGAAGGCCTCGGGCTGCAGGCGCTTGCCCACCAGCGGCTTCAGCTGCACGATGAGGTCGACGGCGTCGATGGAGTCGATGTCCAGGTCCTCGCCAAGGCGCGACGCACGCGTGATGCGTGAAGGCTCGATGTCAAAGGTCTGGTTCAGGATCTCGACGATCCGGGCGAAGATGTCATCCTTGGTCATGGTCAGGCTCATGAGGTCGGTCTCAGGCCTTGCCCTGCGAAACGACGAAGGCGGCCAGCGTCTTGACGCTGGCGAAATGCGCGCGCACCTCTTCCGACTCGGCCGACAGGCTCACGCCGTAGCGCTTCTGCAGCGCCAGGCCCAGCTCGAGCGCGTCGATCGAATCGAGTCCCAGGCCGTCGACGAACAACGGCGCCCCGGCGTCGATGTCGGCGGGGGTGAGGTCTTCAAGCGCCAGCGAGGAAATGATGAGTTCCTTGATGTCGTTCTCAAGCTGCTGCATGGGGTCTCTCCGCGCCAAGGTGGCGCGCCAGTTCGTCGTTGAGTCGGCGTGCGGCCAGCGCCTGCGCGCCGTCCTCTGCCAGGTGGGAATCGATGGGGATGTCGGCGCCGACGTCGATGACGAAGTGGCCGGCGCGGCACGGCACCCGCCACCATTTGTCGCTCTTGCCCAGCATCGGCGGCGAGCACGTGATGCGCACCGGGGTGATGGCCAGCTCGCCGCGCACCGCCAGGTTGGCGGCACCGCGCTGCAGCCGGCCCAGCGCCGCGCCGGCCGGCGTGCGCGTGCCCTCGGGAAACACGATGAGGTTGTTGCCGGCGCGCACCGAGGCCACGCAGTCGTCGATGAGGCCCGGACCCGAGTCGTTGCACACGTAGCCGGCCGCGCGCACCGGGCCGCGCGTGAACGGGATGCGCAGCAACGCGGCCTTGACGATGCAGTCGGCGTCGCGCACCAGCGCCATGAGGAACACCACGTCGATGAGCGACGGATGGCTCGCCAGGATGAGCAGGCCGTTGCGCTTCAGCCGTTCGCGGCCGCGCACCTCGAGGCTGCAAACGCGAAGCGCGCACAGCATCGCCACGAACACGCGGAACAGGTGGTGGATGGCCCAGCGCACGAGGGCCGAGCGGCGCCGGTGATGGCGCACCACGACCAGCAGCAGCGGCGCCACCAGCCCGCCCAGCACCAGTCCGCCGACGCCGAAGGTGGCGAACGAGAACCCGGTGGCGCCCACGCGCCACCAGCGGTTCAGCAGCGAACTGAGTCTCTGCGCCGTCAAGGTGACCAGCTCAGGCATCGCGGCTCCAGGTGCAGCGGCGGCCGTCGGCCTGTTGCGTGAGCGAGGGCGCGTCGGACAGGCCGAACCACAGGGTCTGCAGGCTGGCGGGCAGTCGGGCGGGCGCCTCGGCGACGGCGGCGTCGTTGGCGTCGTCCGCGCCCTGCCACTCGAGGTGCAGCGCACGTTCGCCGGCCCGCGGGCGGCGCAGGCGCCAGGCCCACGCGAAGTGCGCGCTGGGCTCGTCCTCGAAGCCGGCGTAGCCGTCGGGCAGCGGCGAGTCGTACACGATGAGGCTGGCGCCCTTTGCGCCGTCGTCGAGCAGGCCCA
>JACMOG010000746.1 GCA_014378125.1 Vitreoscilla sp.
AGTCGCCGGGCGTCACGGTGCGTCCCATCGTGCTGCTGGACGGCGAGCCGGAGGTCAACGAGGTGTTCTTCGACAACGTCGAGGTGCCGGCCGAGAACCTCATCGGCGAGGAGAACAAGGGCTGGACGTACGCCAAGTACCTGCTCGCGCACGAGCGCACCAACATCGCCGACGTGAACCGCGCGAAGCGCGAGCTCGAGCGGCTGAAGCGTCTTTGCAAGGACGAAGGGCTGTGGAACGACCAGCGTTTCCGCGACCAGGTGGCGCTGCTCGAGGTGGACGTCGTGGCGCTGGAGATGATGGTGTTGCGCGTGCTCAGCGCGCAGGCCGGCGGCAAGAAGGCGCTGGACATCGCGGGCCTGTTGAAGATCAAGGGCAGCGAGATCCAGCAGCGCTACACCGAGCTGTTGATGCTGGCCGGCGGGCCCTACAGCCTGCCGTATATCTGGGACGCGATGGAGGCGGGCTGGCAGGGCGACTTCGTGGGCGGCCCGCAGTACGCGCCGCTGGCGGCCAACTACTTCAACTACCGCAAGACGACGATCTACGGTGGCTCCAACGAAGTGCAGCGAAACATCGTTGCCCAAACTGTGCTCGGGGTTTGAGATGAATTTCGAATTCAGCGACGACGAACAACAGCTGCGCGAGGCGGTGCAGCGCTGGGTGGAACGCGGCTACGGCTTCGAGCGCCGCACGGCCATCGCCAAGGCGGGTGGCTTCAGCGCCGAGGCCTGGGGAGAGATCGCCGAGCTGGGCCTGCTGGGGCTGGGCACGTCGGAGGACGACGGCGGCATGGCCATGGGGCCGGTGGCGGCGATGCTCGCACTCGAATCCCTGGGCCGCGGCCTGGTGCTGGAGCCGGTGGCGGCGGTGGCGCTGGTGTCGGCCTCCATCCTCGCGCAGGCGGGCGCGGATGCGCGTGCCGCGTGGGCGCCGCGCGTGGCCTCGGGCGAGGCGCGCGTGGTGCTGGCCTATCAGGAGCGTGCGGCGCGCTACAAGCTCGAACGCGTGGACACGAAGGCCACGCAAGCCGGCGACGCATGGACGCTCACCGGCACGAAGAGCCTCGTGCCGATCGGCGACCAGGCCGACGCGTTCATCGTGAGCGCGCGCGTGAGCGGCGCCGACGACGACCCGACGGGCATCGCGCTGTTCCTGATCGAACGTTCATCCGACGGCGTGAAGACGCAGGGCTACGCGCTGCAGGACGCATCGCGCGCCGCCGAGGTGACGCTGCAAAGCGCGCCCGCCACGCTTCTGGTGCCCGCCGGCCCGGCCTACGCCGCGCTGGAACTGGCCATCGACACGGGCATCGCGGCGATGGCCGCCGAGGCCGTGGGCGTGATGGACAAGCTGTTCGAGCTCACGGTCGGGTACATGAACACGCGCAAGCAGTTCGGCGTGGCCATCGGCACCTTCCAGGCGCTGCGCCATCGGCTGGCCGACATGAAGATGCAGCTCGAACTCGCGCGCTCGATGAGCTACTACGCCACGCTGAAGCTGGGCGAGGAGCCCGCCGTGCGCCGGCGCGCCGTGGCCCAGGCCAAGGTGCAGCTTGGCAACAGCGCGCGCTTTCTCGGCCAGCAATCGATCCAGCTGCATGGCGGCATCGGCATGACCGACGAATACATCGGCAGCCACTACTTCAAGCGGCTCACCGCGATGGAGATGCAGTTCGGCGACACCATGCACCACATTGGCGAGGTGAGCGAGCGCATGCTGGAGACCGCGGGCGTGTTCGCCTGAGCCTCGTGGCGCGGACTTGCGTCATGACAGGGTCGTGACAGCCGGATTGTGAGTAGACTCGGTCGGATGACGTCTGCCGCCGTCGACTGACGGATACCTCAATGGGTATTCACTCTTCTCCGCCTTCCGCCCCGGGCGCCGAGCCGCGCGCCGCGCCTGCCGCGATCGAGCGGCAGATCGAGTTCGAGCGCATCACCACGCTCTACGCCATCGGCCAGCCGATGCTGGTGGGCGGCCTGGCGTTCAGCGCCCTGCTGGGGCTGCTGCTGGCGCCCAGCGTGTCGCCGGCGCTGCTGGCCACCTGGCTGGGCCTGAAGATGGTGTTGCTGGTGGCGCGCATCGTCGACAGCCGGCTGTTCTTGCGCGATCGGCATCGCCAGCTGCGCCAGGGTGCGTGGCGCAATCGCTTCTTCGTCGGCACGGTGCTCGACTCGTTCACCTGGGGCCTGCTCACGGTGATGTTCCTGCCCACCGGCGACGCCGCCACCAACGGCGTGATGGTGGCCGGCATGGTGGGCGTGGCCTCGGCGGGCGTGCTGGCGCTGTCGGCGCACCGCGTGGCCTCGGGCGCGGCGCTGATCCTGGTGCTGGGGCCGCTGATCGAGCAGCAGGCGCTGGCCGCCACCCCCATGGAGCACTACACGGCGGCCACGCTGCTGGTGTACGCCGCCATCCTGTTCCTCGAGCCGCGCTCCAGCCATCGCCGGTTCACCGACTCGATGCGGCTGCGCTTCGAGAACGCCGCCATCGCCGACGAGCGCCACCGCGCGCTGGTCTACGCCGAGCACTCCAATGCCGCGAAGACGCGCTTTCTCGCGTCGGTCAGCCACGAGCTGCGCACGCCGCTGAACGGCATCATCGGCATGACGCAGCTGGTGGCGGTGGAGTCGCTGTGCGCGCTGCAACGCCAGCGGCTCGACGTGCTGCGCCATTCGGCCGAGCACCTGGTCACCGTCATCGG
>JACMOG010000747.1 GCA_014378125.1 Vitreoscilla sp.
CGCGGCCTCGAGGTTGGTCTTGAAGATCGTCTCGTCGAAGTTGCGCGCGCCCACGAAGCCGCCGGTGTTGACGTCGACGGTGGTGAGCGCCTCGGTCTGGTCGATGATGAGGTAGCCGCCGCTCTTCAGGTCGACGCGGCGCGCCAGCGCTCGCGCGATCTCCTCCTCGATGTTGAAGAGGTCGAAGATGGGCCGCTCGCCCTTGTAGTGCTCGAGCCGGCCCACCGAGCTGGACGCGTACGTCTCGCCGAAGGCGCGCAGCGCGTCGTGCTGCAGCTTGGAGTCGATGCGGATCGTCTGCGTGCTCTCGTTGGCGATGTCGCGCAGCACGCGTTCGGCCAGGCTCAGGTCCTGGTGCAGGATCGACCCCGCGGGACGCGCCAGCGCGCGCTCGCGGATGCGGTTCCAGGTGGTGCGCAGGTAGGCGATGTCCTCGGCGAGTTCGGCGTCGCTCGCCTCCTCGGCGTTGGTGCGCAGGATGGAGCCGCCGCCGCCGTCGGCCGGGTTGCCCGCCAGCGCGATCATGCGCGTGCGCAGTTGCTCGCGCAGCTCGTGCGAGCCGATGCGCTGCGAGATGCCGATGTGGTTGTCGTGCGGCAGATACACCAGCAGCCGGCCCGCGATGCTCACCTGGGTGGTGAGGCGCGCGCCCTTGGTGCCGATGGGATCCTTCACCACCTGCACCGTGAGCGCCTGGCCCTCGAACACCAGCTTCTCGATGGCGGTGGGCACGCCCTCGGGCTTGGTGGACGGATGGCCGTGCAGGTCGGCCACGTGCAGGAAAGCCGCGCGCTCCAGGCCGATGTCGATGAACGCCGACTGCATGCCGGGCAGCACGCGGGCCACCTTGCCCAGATAGACGTTGCCGACGAGGCCGCGCTCCAGCGAGCGTTCGAGGTGCAGTTCCTGGATCGAGCCGTTCTCGATGATCGCGACGCGCGTCTCTTGAGGCGACCAGTTGACCAGGATGTCGTGCATGGAGAGGCGGTCTCGGGTGTCGTTATTCTTGGAACTGGACTCCCGCGTCCAACAACAGTTGCGCGGTCTCGTGCAGGGGCAAACCCATGATACCGGAGTAGCTCCCGCCGATGCGCTCTATCCACGCCGCGATGCGGCTCTGGATGGCATAGGCGCCGGCCTTGCCGAACGGCTCGCCGCTGGCCACGTAGGCGGCGATCGCGGCATCGGGCATCGCCGCGAAGCGCACGGTGGACACGCTCAACGCGCTGGTGCGCGCGCGCCCGCCCGCGGGCGCGAGCGCCACGGCCGTCATCACGCGGTGCGTGCGCCCAGACAGGCGCGCCAGCGTGGCGTGCGCGTCGGCCGCGTCCACCGGCTTGCCGAAGATGCGCCGACCCAGCGCCACGGTGGTGTCGGCGCACAGCACCGGCGCCGGCGGCAGGCCGCGCTTCTTCAGGCGGGCGACGGCGGCGTCGAGCTTCAGCTGGGTGACGCGTTCGCAGTAGACCGCGGGCGTCTCGCCGGGGAGGTGGTCTTCCAGCGCCTCGGCGTCTTCGTCGGGCGCCGCCAGCAGCAGCTCGTGACGCACGCCCAGCTGATCGAGCAGCTGGCGACGGCGGGGGCTTTGCGAGGCGAGGTAGATGAATGGATGCGTCTTCATTCGCGGTGATAAGGATGGTTCGTCGACAGCGACCACGCGCGGTAGAGCGCCTCGGCCAGCAAGGGACGAACGAAGGCGTGCGGCAGCGTGAGGTCGGACAGCCGGGCCGTCTCGTCGGCGGTGGCCTTCAAGCCGGGGTCGAGGCCGTCGGGGCCGCCGATGAGAAAGGCCACGTCGCGGCCGTCGCCGCGCCAGAATTCGAGGCGGTCGGCCAGCGCGCGCGTGGTCCAGCGCGTGCCGCGCTCGTCCAGTATCACGCGGCGCACGCCTTGCGGCAGCGCGGCCTCGAGGGGTTTCGCCTCGGCCTGCATCAGTTGCGCGGGCGCCTTGCCGGCGCGCGGCTCGGCCTTGACGGCCTTCAGCTCGAGCCGCATCTCGGGCGGGAAGCGGCGCTCGAACTCGTCGTAGGCGGCCTCGGCCCAGGCGGGTGGCTTCTGGCCGACGGAGGCAATGATCAGTCGCATGGTCTTTCGGACAAAAAAACGGCGACCGAGGTCGCCGTTCGTGTCGCGGTGGAAAGGGCCTCAGCCCTTGCGCGCCGCCACCTTCTTGGCCACGGCGGCCTTGCTGGTGGCCTTCTTCGCCACGACCTTCTTGGCGGCGGTGCCGGCGTTGCGCGAGCTGTGTGCCGACACGACGACCTTCTTGACCGGCGCGGCGGCCTTCACTGGCGCCTTGCCGGTGCGCGCGGCGGTGGATCCGGCGCGCGTCTTGGCGGCGGCGGACACCTTGCCCGCGGCCGTCTTCGGCGCCGGCTTGGCCACGCCCTTCTGCGAGCCGGCCGGCTTGGTGGCCGCGGCCTCGCGGGCCGTCAGCTTCCTGGGGCCGCGCGTGGACGTCGAGCGCTCGGCCGGCGTCTTGGCCGCCGGCAGCTTGGCCGGCGTCTTCCTGGCGGCGGGCTTCTTGAGCGCGGCCTTGCGGGCCGGCGTCTCGTCGTCGTGGTCGACGGCCTGGGTGGCCTTGACGCGCTTCTTCTTCGGCGCGGCCGCGGGCTCGTCGTCCTCGTCCTCGTCGAAGCCCTCGGAGGCCTTCACCAGGCCGCCCGACCGCGTGTTCAGCTTGATGGCCACCGGCTTGCCGCCCCAGATCTCTTCCAGGCGGTAGTAGTCGCGGATGGACGGTTGCATGATGTGCGCCACGGCCGCGCCGCAGTCGACGATGATCCACTCGCCGTTTTCCTCGCCCTCGGTGCGCAGCACGGCGAGGCCCGCGGCGCGCACGGCGTCGCGCACGCTGGCGGCGAGGCCCTTGGTCTGGCGGTTGCTGGCGCCGGAGGCCACGATCACGCGCTCGAACAGCGGCGACAGGTGCTCGGTGTTGAACACCTGGATGTTTTGCGCCTTGACGTCTTCGAGGCCGTCGACGATGGCGCGTTGGAGTTTGCGGATGTCCATTTATTTTCTATTCACGCGGTATCGGTGTGCGGAGCCAGGTCAAGACCCGGCACCGGGCAATTGAATGTATAAGTTGTTGTCGGCAATATAGCGCGCTACCGGCGTGCCGACCAGCGCCGTGACGTCGAGCCCGGCCGCGGCGCGCGAGCGCACCGTGGTGGCGGAATGGGGAAGCGCCGGCATCTCGACGATGCGCAGCGCGTGGGCAATGCCGGCCAGGCCGGGGGCGGCGCGCACGGGATCGCCGTCGCGCGCGGACACCGCCAGGCCGGCGAGCGAGAGGATCTCTCGCCACTCGTGCCAGGTGTCGAAACGGGCGTACTGATCCTGCCCGATGACCAGCCACCAGCGCGTGCCCGGCTGCTCGGCGTGCAGCTCGCGCAGGGTGTCGACGGTGTAGCTGGGGCCCGTGCGGTCGAGCTCGCGCGCATCGATCGAGAAGCGCGGCTCGCCCTCGGTCATCCGTTGCAGCATCGCGACGCGGTCGGCGCGGGACGCGGGCGCGCGGTCGGCCTTGTGGGGCGACTGGCCCGCCGGCAGCCACACGAGCGCGTCCAGCGGCAACTGC
>JACMOG010000748.1 GCA_014378125.1 Vitreoscilla sp.
ACGGCACCGGCATCGACGCCGAGCTGCTGCCGCACGTGTTCGAACTGTTCGAGCAGGGCAAGCCCGCCCTCGACCGCACGCAGGGCGGCCTCGGCGTGGGCCTGACGCTGGTGCAGCGCCTGGTGCAGCTGCACGGCGGCGAGGTGGTGGCCAGCAGCGCCGGGCCGGGGCAGGGCGCGCAGTTCCGCGTCACGCTGCTGTGCCTGGGGCTGGTCGACGCGCCGACCGATGCGGACGCTGGCGACGCGCGCCTGCCCGACGCCGCGGTGGCGCGCCGCATCCTGGTGGTGGACGACAACGTCGACGTGGTCGAGACCACCACGATGCTGCTGTCGCTGTCGGGCCACGCGGTGCACAGCGCCAAGGACGGCCTGCAGGCGCTGCACGCGGCCGCGCAGTTCCGTCCGGACGTGGTGCTGCTGGACATCGGCCTGCCGCTGATGGACGGCTACGAGGTGGCGCGCCGCCTGCGCCAGATGCCGGAGATGGCCGGCGCGTTGCTGGTGGCGCTCACGGGCTACGGGCAGCAGGGCGATCGCGAGCGCGGCAAGGAGGCGGGCTTCGACGCGCACATGCTCAAGCCGGTGGATCCGCACGCGCTGGCGCGCGTCATCGACGGCCAGCCCGCCACCCCCTGACGCTGCGCCGGCGGCTCAGGCCGCGAAGGTGGTGCGCGAGAACATTGACGGGCGGCGCAGCATGGCCGCCTCGTCGGGGTGACCCTTGGGCGCAATGACGCGATCGAGGCGCGTCAGCAGCGTGGGCACGCGCAACGGCTTGTGCCAGACATCGCAGAAGGTGGTGCCGGCCGGCATGAACTCGGCCTCGGCGGTGACGGCGATGGCGGGAATGTCGCGCCATCCCGGGATCACGCGCATGCGTTCGAGCAGCTCCGTGCCGTGGCAGTCGGGCAGGCGCAGGTCCAACAGCAGCAGCGACGGCCTCAGGGTGGCGGCGGCGGCCATGGCGGACTCGCCGTCGACGGCCACCACCAGGTCCAGCTCGGGCCTCAACTCGAACACCGTCTGCATCAGCAGCACGTTGACCGGGTGATCCTCGACATAAAGCACTACTTCGCGCATGTTCGTTCCCCTGAGTTCGCTGGCGCTGCCAGTCGTTGGCTCCTCGACCCAAGCGGAACTTGCAGCAATCGGGGTGCCCGACCGCTGGTCGCAAATCACGCCGATCGGGGTTCGCGGCGGCAGTGTCGTCGGCAACTCTTGCGTTCGACTCCCTGGTCGCCAAAGAGAACGGCACCCAGTGGGCGCCGTTTGGTCATGCTGCCGGGAAACTCACTCCGGCGTGGCGTCCGCCTTCTCGGCGGCGTACTCCTTGAGCCGGTTGTAGAGCGTCTTCAGGCTGACGCCCAACGCCGCCGCCGTGCGTTCCTTCTGCTGGTTGAAATGCTCCAGCGTCGCCAGGATCAGCTGGCGCTCGGCGTCGGCCATGGAGGTGCCGATGGTGATCGTGATGGACGGGCCGCTGGCCGAGGCCATGGTCGCTGCTGCCGCCTGCACGGGCGCGGCGGGAGGGCTCTTGGGCGAATAGAGCGACGACGCATAGGCGCTGTTGGGACCGTGCGGGTCGTCGGGCAGCCATTCCTCGTTGATGCTGTTGCCCGAGGCCATCACGTAGGCGCGCTGCACCACGTTGCGGAGCTCGCGCACGTTGCCCGGCCAGCGGTAGGCCGTCAGGCGCTGGGTGGCGGCCGGCGTGAACGTCTTGGACGTGCCTTCGCGCTCGCAGATGGCCGTGAGGAAATGCTGCGCCAGCAGCGGCACGTCTTCCGAGCGGTCGCGCAGCGGCGGCAGCTCGATGGGGAATACGTTGAGACGGTACAGCAGGTCTTCGCGCAGCTTGCCCGAAGACACCGCCAGCTCGGGCGGCCGGTTGGTGGCGGCGGTCACGCGCACGTCGGTCTCCTGGGCGACGGTGGAGCCCACGCGCATGAACATGCCGGTCTCGAGCACGCGCAGCAGCTTGACCTGCAGCTCCAGCGGCATCTCGGTGATCTCGTCCAGGAACAGGGTGCCGCCATGGGCGCGTTCGAAGAAGCCCTGGTGCTGGCGATCGGCGCCGGTGAAGCTGCCCTTCTCGTGGCCGAAGATCTCGCTCTCGATCAGGTTGGGCGAGATGGCGCCGCAGTTGACGGCCAGGAACGGATGCTTGCGGCGACGGCTGAGGTCGTGCACGGTCTGTGCGACGACCTCCTTGCCGGTGCCGCTCTCGCCGGTGATGAACACCGACACCGCCGTGACGGCGACGCGCGAGATCTGCTCGTAGATGCGGCGCATCGGGGGCGAACGGCCCCAGAGATGGCCGAAATGGCCCGAGGTTTCCCATTCGGCGGTGAGCGAGGCCAGCTCGGCCTGGATGGCCGACGGCCGCATGACGCGCGACAGGATCCCCTGCAACTGCTTCATGTTGATCGGCTTGACCAGGTAGTCGGCGGCGCCCATGCGCAGCGCCTGGATGGAGCTCTCGAGGCTGGCATGGCCCGTGATCAGCACGATCTCGGAATTGGCCACAAGCTGGGCGTCCTGGAACAGGTCCATGCCGCTGCCATCGGGGAGTTGCAGATCGAGCAGCACCAGGTCGGGCAGTTGCAGCACGATCTGGCGGCGGGCGTCCCGCATCGTCCGGGCGATCGCGACGGTGAAGCCCTGGGCGGAGATCAGGGCCGCCATCGTGTCGGCGGAGTCGGCGTCGTCTTCGACGATCAGCGCATGGGTCATGGTCGTTTCTTGTCTTCAGGCAGTCGTTCGGCTCGCCGGGCTGGGCAGGGCAAGTTGGGGCGTCCTTCTCTCGCGGATCCCTATGCAGGATACGCCGAGTCAGGAACGATTCTGCCCACGGCCGAGTCGATTCCATGTCAGACGATAGCTCGACCGCGGCGGGATGTGCGCCTACGGCCGTGGGGGTCGCCACCGACGCGGTCGGGTATGGGGATTGCCGTCGAGTTGGCGCCATGCCTGCCCGACCGTGGCAGCCCCAATTCCACCCGTTGGCCCCAGGATCCCTCCCTCATGTTCCACATCCTCACCTGGCTCGTCGTCGGCGCCCTGATCGGTTGGGTGGCCGGCCTGCTGATGCGCAACGACGACGACCAGGGCGTGTTCGTCAACGTGCTGGTGGGCGTGCTCGGGTCGCTGGTGGCCGGCTGGATCGTGGCGCCGTACTTCGGCCTGCACGCCGGCGACCCGAAGGTGCTCGACTTCGGCGCGCTGTCGGTCGCCTTGGTGGGGGCGATCATCGCGCTGGCGCTGATCAGTTTCGTACGCAGCCGACGCCGGCGCTGAGCGGCAAGGCATGGGGGTTGCCCGAGGCAGGACAACCATTGCCCTCCACAGGAGACTTCCCATGCCCGCACCCTCCATCCGACCCGCCGCCGACCCCCTGGACGACATCGACCGCGAAGCCGGCGGCGTCGATAACCTCATGGATCGCCAGGATCGCGCCGACCTGCCCGGCCAACGCTCCGACGAGCCCGACGCCGGCAAGGGCGACGTCTATACCGACGCGACGCGCGATGTGGTGCGCGAGTCGGTCGACCCCGACCAGGAGGCGCTGGACGCCGACCGCGACGCCGATCGCGTGATCAACGGCGACCCCGACATCGACCTGGCGCGCGACAGCCTGTCGCCCGCCGAGGTCGGCCTGGGCCCGGACGACGATGACACCATCGACGAGACGGAGCCCCCCGGCGACGTTTCGCTGCGTTGAGGTGCCGTCATCCTGCGTCTTGGCGCAGGATGACACGTCGGCTCCAGGCCGTCGCCGCCATCCCGATCACGCATGCCGCCATCACCGCGGTCGTGGCCCACCCCATCACGCGCAGCAGGCCCGAGATCGCGAAGCGTCCCATCGCGTCGCGCTTGCCCGCCACCAGCATCACCGCGGCCAGCATGGGCACCGCGATCACGCCGTTGATCACGGCGGTCCAGAACAGCGCCTTGATCGGGTTGACGTGGATGAAGTTCATCGCGGTGCCGGCCAAAGTGGCCACCGCGATCACCGCGTAGAAGCCGCGCGCCTTCGCCGGCTTGCTCTCGAGGCTGCTTTTCCACTGCATCGTCTCGCCGACGGCGTAGGCCGCACTGCCGGCCAGCACCGGCACCGCCAGCAGGCCGGTTCCCACCATGCCCATCGCGAACAGCGCGAACGCGAACTCGCCGGCCACGGGCTTCAACGCCTGCGCGGTCTGCGCGGCGCTCTCGATGTCGTGCACGCCGTGCGCGTGCAGCGTGGCCGCGGTGGTGAGGATGATGAAGAACGCCACCAGGTTGGAGGCGCCCATGCCCAGCCAGGTATCGATGTTCATGCGGTGCAACTGCGCGCTGGCCTGGCGCGGGGCCTCCCGCAGCGGCTTGTCCTCGTCGCAGGCGTCCAGCTCTTCCACCTCCTGCCAGGCCTGCCAGAAGAACATGTACGGGCTGATGGTGGTGCCGAAGATCGCGACGATGGCCGTCACGTAGTCCTTGCCCAGCTCGAGCCTGGGCAGGAAGGTCTCGTGCAGCACCTGGCCCCAGGGGATCTTCACCGCGAACACGGTGGCCACGTAGGCCAGCAGCGCCAGCGTCAGCCACTTCAGCACGCTCACGTAGCGGTGGTAGGGCACGAAGATCTCGAGCGCCACCGAACCGACGCCGAAGGCCACGGTGTACCAGCCGGCGTCGCCGGGCAGCAGCAGCGTGATGGCCGAGCCCATCGCGCCCAGGTCGGCGCCGATGTTGATGGTGTTGGCCGCCAGCAGCAGGAACACGAGCGGGTAGAGCGCCCAGCGCGGGTACCAGTCGCGCAGGTTGCCTGCCAGACCCTTGCCGGTGACGCGGCCGATGCGCGCGCAGATCAGCTGGGCCGCCACCATCAGCGGGTAGGAGAACAGCGTCGTCCACAGCATCCCGTAGCCGAACTGCGCGCCCACCTGCGAATAGGTACCGATGCCGCTCGGGTCGTCGTCGGACGCCCCGGTCAGCAGGCCCGGGCCGATCAACGCGGCGAGGCCTTTCTTGCCCGGCGACGCGGTGACATTGCCTGGCGCAAGGACGACGGCGGAAGCGGTGGGTTTCATGTCGCCGCCCGGCAATAGCCGTGCCCCGCGGCCGGTACATGTCCCGACCGTGGAACCTGGTCTGGGTGCGACCGGGGTCAGGCGCCTGTGGGGCCAGACCCGGGCGCGTGCGCGCTGCCCGCCAGCATCGTGGCAAACGCCGGCTGGCGCTCGCGCAGTTCGCGCAACGGTCCGATGTCCACGAGCCGGCCCGCGTCCATCAGCGCGACGCGGTCGAAGTGCTCCAGCAGGCTCATGCGGTGCACCGAGGCGACGATGCAGGCGCCGGGGAAGGTGGTGGCCAGCCGGTGGTGGATGCGCCGCTCGGTGACCGGGTCGAGCGCGCCGGTGGGCTCGTCGAGGAACACGATGGAGCTGCGGGCCGCCGCCAGCGCGCCGCGCGCCAGGCACAGCCGCTGGCGCTGTCCGCCCGACAGGTTGCTGCCACGCTCGGCCACCGCGAACTCCATCCCGCCGTCCAGGCCGGACAGCACCGCGTCGAAAGCGCTGCCGTGCACGGCGGCCTCCAGCGTCGCGTCGGCCACGCCGGTTCCGAAGTCGAGGTTCTCGCGCACGCTGCCTTCGGACACGTCGGCCTCCTGCGGGATGAGCGTGGCCAGCGCGGCGAGGTTGTGCACGCCGGGCTGGAGTTGGCCGTCGACCTCGACCACCACGCCCGGCTCGCCGCGCGTCAACGCCAGGGTGTCCAGGCCCAGCGGCGGCGAGTCGGGCGCGGCCGCGGCGTGGCGGAACGCGATGTCGCGCACCACGATGCGCTGCCAGTCGGCGGGCAGCGGCACGGGTACCGCGCCGGCGGGCGCGTCGAAGATGGGCCGGGCGCTGGTGAAGTCGGCGCGCAGGCGGGACAGGCCCTGCATGCGGCCCGTCATGTCGGTGGCCACGGCCGCCGTGCGGCTGGCGTACTGCTGCACCATGGACACGGCGCCGATGGCGATGGCCGCGCCGCCGCGGCTGGCCACCATGTCGACGTAGGCCACCACCAGCGCCCAGGTGACCAGCGTGCTCACCAGGTCCACCCTGCACCACTTGGCCTCGTTGATGACGATGTTGCGGCCCAGCGGCACGAAGATGCGCGCCAGGCGCTGGCGCAGCAGGCGCCGCGACGCGTCCTGCACGCGCAGGCTCAGCACGGTGCCGATGTGGCCCAGGAAGTCGGCCATGCCCGAGCCGTAGCGGCGCTCGGCCTCCATCTCCTGCAGCGACAGGCGCATCAGCACGCGGTCGATGCGCATGCTGGCGGTGGCCAGCACGCCGAACGACAGAAAGGCCGCCACGCCGATGCCCGGCGCCAGCGCGGCCAGCGCCACCAGCGGCCCGACGAGTCCCACCAGGCTCTGCAGGTAGATGAACTGGTTGGCGGAGAACTCGTAGAGCGCATGCGTCGATTGCCGCACGCGTTGCTGCATGTCGCTGGAATGATGGCGCTCGTGCCAGCCGAGCGGTGCCGCGGCCAGCCGCGCATGGAGCTCGTCGGACAGCGACTCGCGCACGCGCATGCCCACTCGGCGCTCGAGCACGCGCCCGGGCCCGTGGAAAAGCCAGGCGCCCACGGCGGCGGCCATCACGCAACCCACCCACGCCAGGGCGCGCTCGAGGCCCGCCGTGCCACGGGCCTGCAGCGCGTCGATGGCCTGCGCCGCGAACCATGGCACCGACAGGCGCACCACCTGCGAGCCCACGAGCAGCGCCATGGAGCTGAGCATCGCCGCGCGGGCGCCGTCGGCATGGCGCCAGACGCCGCGGTACAGGCCGGCGTCGACCGGGTTGGGGGAGGAAGCGGGGGCAGGGGGCACGGCGGTGTCGGCGTCGTTGGGGTCAGCGGACACCCTACGGCAAAACCATGCGCCATGAGAAACGGCCGGGGGAGCCGGCCGTTCGAGGCAGACGGGACGCGGCGCGTCCCGCCTGCTTACTTCTGGTTGTTCGACCGGTTGCCCTTGTCGCTGCCTTGCTGGGCCTCGCGGTTCTGGGCCTGGCCAGGGTCGGACTTCAGGTTGCTCCCATGCTGGTCGGTGCCCCCGCCCGACTGGCTCTGCTGGTTCGAGCCGCCGCTGGGCGTGAGTTTGCCGTGCTGGCCGCCGCTCTGCTGCGGCTGGTTGCCCGACGACTGGTTCTGCTGGTCGTTGCGGCCTTGCGAGGCGTTGTTGTTGCCTTGCTGCCCTTGCTGGTTCTGGTTGTTCGCCACGTGTTGCTCCTGGGTTGGGTTGCCCCGCCGTTCTCCGGTGGAGACGGCCTTCGAAGACGTTCGGAGGTCGTTGCCTGATGCGGCAAGGTGCATACCCAGGACGTGAAGCGGCTTCACATGGCCAAGATCAGTTCGTGTAGTTCTCGACGGTGCCGATGTCGCGCGGCGTGGCCGACTCGGGATCGGCGCCGAACTCGCGCTTGGCGCGGCGCTGGCGCAGCAGGTCCCAGCACTGGTCCAACTGCTCGGCCACACTCTTGAGCCGTACGGCGTTCGCCTCGGGCGCGACGGCGCCATCGCGCAGCTTGTGTTCTTCGTCGACGAGCGCGGTGATGCGGTCGAGGATGGTCTGGTCTTCCATGGTGGCTCCTGGTGTTCGGGCGGTCGCGGATGCGGCCGTATCGGGCGGCGCAGGCAATCGGTGCTCCCTGCTCGGCACGGCCCAAGGATGCGCCCTGTGGCCAAGCCGCCCCGGCTTCAGGGTCATACCCCCGGCCGTTTCGCCTGTGGTGAAACCGTGACGATGATCAAACCTAGGGTTTCCACTTGGCCTCGCTCGACGATTCGGGCGCGCCGCCCAGTGGACAGCCGTGCGCCGCCAACGCATACTGCCAG
>JACMOG010000749.1 GCA_014378125.1 Vitreoscilla sp.
CGACCGGGTCGTAGCGATAGCCGTGGCGATCCGATACCCAGCCCAGCGCGCCGCAGTTGGTCATCGCCACCGACATCCGGAAGCCGCCCGGCGTGACCAGGTGGCGGAACGGCGCCGACTCGGCCACGCGCGCCACCGCGTCCTTCAGCCGCGCGGCCCGTTCCAGCGCGAAGCCGCGCAGCACGACGGCGCCGTCGTCGAGGACCTCGTCCTCCAGCGCGGGCGCCTCGGCGGCGAACAGGTCGAGTGTCATCAGCCCAGCGTCACCCAGGTGGGCGCGTGATCGCTCGCTTTCTCCTTGCCGCGCTGCTCGCGGTCGACATTGGCGTCGACCAGGTGCGGACGCAGGTCGGGCGACAGCAGCAAGTGGTCGATGCGCAGGCCGGCGTTGCGCGGCCAGCGGTTGCGCAGGTAGTCCCAGAACGTGTAGATGCGCTCGTCGGGATGCTTCTCGCGGAGGGCGTCGCACCAGCCCTGCTTCAGCAGCGCCGCGTACGCCGCGCGGCTCTCGGGCTGCAGCAGCGCGTCCTTGAGCCACGAACGCGTGTCGTAGATGTCGAAGTCGGTGGGCACCACGTTGTAGTCGCCGGCCAGCACCACCGGACGCTTCTCCTTCAGCAAGGCCTTGGCATGCTGGTTGAAGCGCTCGAACCACGCCAGCTTGTAGTCGAACTTGGGCCCCGGCTGCGGGTTGCCGTTGGGCAGGTAGAGCGACGCGATGACCACGCCGTCCACCTCGGCCTCGAGGTAGCGGCTGTGCGTGTCGTCGATGCCGCCCGGCAGCGCGCGCAGGCGCTCCACGGGCGTCGCGTCACGCGCGACGATGGCCACCCCGTTGTACGACTTCTGCCCCGACCAGATCGCGCCGTATCCGGCCGCCCGGATCGCCTCCAGCGGAAACGTCTCGTTCGAGGTCTTGATCTCCTGCAGGCACGCGACATCGGGCCGCGACTCGTCCAGCCACTCGAGCAGGCGCGGCAGGCGGCCGTTGATGCCGTTGACGTTGTAGGTGGCGATCTTCATGGCGGGGGTGCGAGCATTCGACATGCCCAGGGCGTTGCGGAAGGTCAGCCGGCGATCACTCGGTGAAGACTTGCTGCAGCATGAAGGATTCGATCATTCAGTCCGTTGCCCCCTTGTTGCTTCAATGCGTTCGTCGAAGCTTCAAGTCTGCCAGACGCGTCGCGCCGTTGCACTGCCAAGCACGAGGCCAGTTTGGCACACGGATCGTCGCCGCTATCATTTGCCAATGATCCCCAAATCCCTCGCGGCCCTGCTTCTCGGATGCTTGATGTTGGGCCGCACCGCGGCGCAGACCGGCGAGATCTATTCGGCCGGCGAGACGTTCTCAGAGCCGGAACTGGGCCTCGTGCAGGCCATCCAATCGGGCGACGAAGCCGCGGCACGCGCGAAGATCGCGGCGGGCCTGGATCTCGACCGCCCGGTGGCACCGCCGGCCACTCAACTTCTTCATCGCCAACAACGACCTGCCGTCGATTCGCCTGGCGTTGAAGCTGGGCGCGGATCCGAACGCGAAGGGCAGCTTCTACTTCGACTCGTTCCGCTTCGCCTCCGAGTTCAACCGTGCCGATGCGATGGACCTGCTGCTGCAGGCCGTTCCGTACTCGACGATGAACGACGAGGACCAGGCCCGGCGACTGGCCGACCTGCCCAGGATCAACACCGTGAACCACCTGTTCTCGGACACCGAATACCGGCTCGATCCCGCCCTGCTCCAGGTGGCGCTCAAGCACCACGCCAACTTCAACCTGCGGATGTCCGAGGTTGGCGGCGACACGCTGCTCACGAGCAACATGAACCTGAGCGGCTACGAGACGGTGCTCTGGCTGCTGGCCAACACCGACGCCGATCCGACGCTCGCCACCCGGTGGCACAAGACGGTGGCGAGCATGACGGGCGAGTGGCTGCGCGGCATCAAGCCCGACGACCGGCATCGCAAGGTGATGCTGCTCAAGATCAAGGATGCGCTGGCCAGCAAGGGCATCGCGGTCGATTGACGGCGATCGAACTTCGATCGGGCCTCAGGCGGCAAGCCCCATCTGCCCCAGCGTGTCCGCCACGAGTTCCAGCCGCAGCACCGGACTGTCGAGCGCCATGAGGCGATGCTTCAGCGCCGGCTCCAACGGCAGCATCTCGCACCACCGATTGGCCAGCCAGCCGCAGTCGTCCCAACGATACGGCTCGAGAAACGGCATCTCGAATCCACCCGCGCCGTCCTGCTCGATGCGCAGCGCGATGTCGCGCACCACGCCCTGCAAGGCCGCGCGCGTGAACGCCAGGTCGTCCGGCACGGGCACCTCGGCGTCGTCGGCCAACAGGGACACGTCGGCCACCCACAGTCCATGCTTCAGCAGCTCGCTGCGGTCGACGCGGAAGCGCTGCGATCCGACGCACTCGATCATCATCAGGCCCGGCTGAGGCCGCTCGAACTTCACGATGCGCGCCAGCGTGCCCACGGGATGGAACGCCTCGCGCGCGAAGCCTTCGGCGGCGTCGCTCGCGCGCTGGCGGGTGTCGCTTCCCTCGCTCAGGCACACCACGCCGAACGGCAGGCCGGCCTGGTGGCGGCCGCCGATCATGTCGAGGTAGCGCAGCCCGAAGATGCGCAGCGGCAGCGAGCCGCCGGGAAACAGCACGGTCTGCAGCGGGAACAGCGGCAGTGCCTCGATCGTGGTCGGTAGGGTGGTCATGGCGTCGTCACTTGGCGATGGATGATCCCACATGACGCTTCAACTCCGCGCAGCAGGCTCCGCCCTCAACGCCGCAAGCGTCCCCGTCGCCACCAGCACGCAAGTGCGGACGACATCCCGCCTGGCCAACTTGTAGCCGCCGGTCATCCACATCTTGGCCACCTGCAAGCCGGAGCCGACAAGCGCCCGCCCCAGCAACTCCCGCCTCGACTTCGACAACTTCAACGCCGGCTGCGTCGCCGCCAACGGCGCGATGGTGAGTTCGGCCATGGCGCGCGCCGACTCCTCGTACAGCGCGTCGATGGCCTCGCTGACGCCCAGCACCTCCACCAGCACGATGCGCGCGAAGCGTGGGTCGCGCACGGTGTCGAACCAGAGTTCGTAGGCGGCGGTGGTCTGGCGTTCGATGGCGGCGGCGTCGCCACGCCAGGCCTCGGAGCGGATCGACTCCTGCGTCAGGCGCGCGGCGAAGTCGTGCGTGAGGGTGCGATATACCTCGGCCAGCAAGGCCTCCAGCGACGCGAACGACTCGTAGAAGTAGCGGTCGGTGAGGCCGGCCGTGGCGCAGATGCCGCGCACGGTGGCGCCGCGAAAGCCCTGGGTGCCGAACCGCTCGACGCCGGCCTCGACGAAACGGGCGCGACGTGCGGCCACGCGCTCCTCCAGCGCCACGCCGCCGTAGGCGCGGGCTGGCACGACGGTCGATTTCGCGGAGGCGGGCATCCCCCTATTTGACACGAAAGAGGCGTGCGCCTACGATTCGATTCACATCTGACGACACGTGTCGTCACTTTAGCGACACACGGACAACAAGTACTGGAGACGGCATGGCGGGCTTGAAACCCTGGACATTGCGTGGCGGCGTGGTGGTGCTCACCGGCGCCGCCAGCGGCATTGGCGCGGCGCTGGCCGCCAACCTGGCGCGGCGCGGCATGCATTTGGCGCTGGTCGACCTGAACCCGGTCGGCCTGGAGGCCTCCGCGGCGCAGGCGCGCGCCGCCGGCGTCACCGTGAGCACCCATGTGCTGGACATTGCCGACCACGCCGCCGTGGCCGCCCTGCCCGCCGAGGTGCTGGCCCGGCACGGCCGCGTCACGGCGTTGGTGAACAACGCGGGTGTCGCACTCGGCGGGATGTTCGTCGACGTCGACGCCGACGACTTCGACTGGTTGATGAACATCAACTTCGGCGCCACCGTACGTCTCACTCGCGCGTTCCTGCCCGTGCTCGCACGCGAGAGCGCGGCGCAGCTCGTCAACGTGTCCAGCATCTTCGGCATCATCGCGCCGCCCGGGCAGACGGCCTACGCGGCGTCGAAGTTCGCGGTGCGCGGCTTCTCCGAATCGCTGCGACACGAGCTGGAGATGAGCGGCTCGCCGGTGGGCGTCACGCTGGTGCATCCGGGCGGCGTGCGCACCGCCATCGCCGAGAACGCGCGCCTGGCCAAGGGCCTGGACGGCGCCGAGGTGGCGCGCGAGCGCGCCAACTGGCGCAGCCTGCTGGCGCTGTCGCCGGACAAGGCGGCCGAGATCATCGCTGTGGCCATCGAGCAACGCGCCCCGCGCGTGCTGGTGGGCAACGACGCCAAGGGCGCGGCGCTGGTGCAGCGGCTGTTCCCCGTGGGGTATTGGAAGCACGTGGCGCGGGACATCGCGCGCCGAGTGAAGAGCAAGAAGGCATCGTGATGGCAAGCTGGCAGGCCCGGGCGGCCCGGTACGTGATCCGCAAGCGCGTGCGCCCGGCGCTCGGCGACATGAGCGACCTCCTCCACGTGCGCAAGGTGATGGGCAAGGCGCTGCCCGCGCCCAAGGGCGTGCGCTACACGCGCGACACGGTCGGCGGCGTGCCCGGCGAATGGGTGGAGGCCGAGGCCGCGGACGGCCCGCGTCCCACGTTGATGTACGTGCACGGCGGCGGCTTCGTGGGCTGCTCGCCGAAGACCCACCGCCCCATCACCGCGGCCTTCGCGCTGCAGGGCTTCCGCGTGTTCGCGCCCGACTACCGCCTGGCGCCGGAGCATCCGTTTCCCGCGCCGCTGGACGACGTGGTGGCGGCCTGGCGCGCGCTGCGCGCGAAGCCCGACGCCGACACCTCGGGCCAGCGCCTGGTGCTGGGCGGCGAGAGCGCCGGCGGCAACCTGGCGCTCGCGCTGATGCCCACGCTGCGCGACGCCGGCGAGCGCCTGCCCGACGCCGCCGCGCTGTCCTCGCCGGCCACCGACCTCAGCGGCGCCAGCCCGTCCATCGAAGGCAACGCCGACCGCGACCCGATGTTCCATGGCCCGTCGCTGGCCAACCTGGGCAACGCCTACCTGGGCGCCACGGGCGACGCCACCAACCCGCTCATCTCGCCGCTGTTCGGCGACCCGCACGGCCTGCCGCCGCTGCTGATCCACGTGGCCGCCGAAGAAGCGCTGCGCGACGACGGCCCGCGCTTGGCGCACAAGGCGCGCGCGGCCGGCGTGCACGTGGAGACCACCGTGTGGCCCGTGGTGCCGCACGCCTGGCAGCTGCTGGCCAAGGTGCCCGAGGCGCGCCGCTCCCTCGCGCGCGCCAGCGAGGTCCTGAGGGCCGCGCTGCCCGACGACATCCAGGTCCTGGGTGGGGTCATC
>JACMOG010000750.1 GCA_014378125.1 Vitreoscilla sp.
ATGGTGGGTCGGGCCGGGCGCGTACGGCGCGGCAACCGGCAAGCGCGGCGGCCTGTTCGTGCCGGGCTTCGAGGGCGCGTGGTCGCATCCGTTCAACGACTGGCTGGCCGTGGACACGGGCGTGTTCGTGGGCGGCGGCGGGGGCGCCGCCGCGCCGGTGGGCGGCGGCCTGGTGCTGCGCCCGCACGTCCACCTGGTGTTCCGATTCCCCGGCCTGTACACGGGCCCGACGTGGTCCAAGGTGTGGTTTCCCAGCGGCCAGATCAACTCGAACCAGGTCGGCTGGATGATCAACGTCGACTCCTCGTTCCGCTACCGCCCGGCCGCCTTCGGCGGGGCCGCCACCGACGGCAGCGCCACCGGCCTGGGCTTCGACCATGTCGACGCAGTGGTGACGATGGCCAAGCCGCGCAGTTCGGTGAGCACGGCCGGCGCGCCGCTCACGCAGCGCATCGGGCTGGTGGGACTGCGGGCCGAGCGCAGTGTCGACGGCCCTCTGTGGGCCGGCATCGAGACCGCGGGCGCCGGCAGCGGCGGCGTGGCGGGCTACGCCGAGGTGCTGGCCACCGCCGGTTTGCGCTGGCCCGTGGTGGACAACCGGTTGAGCCTGGGCGTGGGCGCGGCCGTGGGCCTGGCCGGCGGCGGCGGCATCGACACCGGGGGCGGCCTGCTGGTGAAGGCGGCCGCCGGCGGCACGCTGCGCCTGACCGGCACGCTGGGCGTCGGCGCCGAGCTGGGCGTGGTGGACGCGCCCCGCGGCCACTACAAGGCCGGCACCGCGGCCGTGTCGTTGAACTGGTCGCTGGACGCACCGGCCGCCGACCCCGGCAGCTGGTCCGACATCCGGCCGGGCGCGCCCACCCGCATGGAATTCGGCGCCGGCGTGGAACGCTACCGCGCCGCCCGCAAGGACGGCCGCACGCAGCCGCTGGAGGCCGTCGTGCTGCAGGTCAACCGTTTCGTCACGCCCAACCTGTACGTCACCGGACAGGCCCACAGCGCCTTCGCCGGGGGCGCCGGCGCGTACTCGGTGGGCCTGTTCGGCGTGGGCGCGCAGCTGCCCGTCACGCCGGGCCTGCGCCTGGGCGTCGAGGCGCTGGGCGGCGCGGCCGGCGGCGGCGGCGTCGACACCCAGGGCGGCGCGCTCATGCAGGGCCGGGCCTACGCCGACGTGGCGCTTACCGACGCGCTGTCGCTGCGCGTGGCCGGCGGCAAGATCAAGTCGGTGCACGGCGGCCTCGACGCCCCGGTGGTGGACGCGGCGCTGGTGTTCCGCTTCGGCGTCGACCGCGCGGCACGCTGAGCCCGGGCGCGGCGTTTGCCGCGCGACTCCGCCGCGCGCCCTTCGCGCGAACAGGAATCGCCATGCCTCGCTCCATCTGGAAAGGCGCCATCGCCTTCGGTCTCGTCCACGTGCCCGTGGCGCTGTACCCGGCCTCGCAGGAGGACGACATCGACTTCGCCTGGCTCGACAAGCGCTCGATGGATCCGGTGGGCTACCAGCGCATCAACAAGCGCTCGGGCAAGGCCATCACGAAAGAGAACATCGTCAAGGGCGTGAAGCAGGAGGACGGCACCTACGTGCTGATGGACGAGGACGAGATCCGCAACGCCTATCCCAAGACGATGCAGACGATCGAGATCGAGGCATTCGTCAAGGCGTCCGAGATCCCGTTCGTTTACCTCGAGAAGCCGTACTACCTGGAGCCGATCGCGAAGGCCGACAAGGTCTACGCGCTGCTGCGCGAGGCGATGATCGCCGACGGCGTGATCGGCATCGCACGCGTGGTGATGCATACCAAGGAGCACCTGGCCGCGCTGATGCCCGACGGGCCGGTGCTGGTGCTCAACACGTTGCGCTGGGCCACCGAGGTGCGCACGTGGGACGAGCTGCGCATCCCGCCCGCGGGAAAGGCCGCCGCCAACCTGAAGGACGCCGAGCTGAAGATGGCGGGCCAGCTGGTCTCCGAGCTCACGGTGAAGTGGCAGGCCGACGCGTACCACGACAACTTCGCCGAGGCCATCAACCAGCTGATCAAGGCCAAGGTGGACGCCGGCAACACGCACGAGGTGACGCCGCTCGAGTCGCCGGTGGACAGCGCCGCGCCGTCCAACGTGGTGGACCTCACCGCGCTGCTGAAGAACAGCCTGGGCAAGCGCCGCGCTCCGGCGCAGCAGCAGATGGAGGCGGCGGCGGAGGCGCCGGCCCGCAAGGCCCCTTCGAAGGCGTTGACGAAGACGACCGCCGCGAAGCCGAAGCCGGCCGCGAAGAAGGCGGCGCCCGCGCGCGCCAAGGCCGCGCCCACCCCCGCCCGCAAGCGAGCCTGACGCCATGCCTGCCGCCGGCCGCACCCCCTCGTCGACACCGCTCGAGCGCTACAACGCCAAGCGCGACTTCAAGATCACGTCCGAGCCGGGCCCGGTGCGCACGAAGCCCGGCAAGCAGCTGTCGTTCGTGATCCAGAAGCACGACGCCACGCGCCTGCACTACGACTTCCGTCTGGAGCTCGACGGCGTGCTGCTGTCGTGGGCCGTGCCCAAAGGCCCCAGCTTCGATCCGAAGGAACGGCGCCTCGCCGTGCACGTGGAAGACCACCCCGTGGCCTACGGCACGTTCGAGGGCACGATCCCGAAGGGCCAGTACGGCGCCGGCACGGTCATCGTGTGGGACAACGGCAGCTGGGAACCGGTGGGCGATCCGCAAGCCGGAATGAAGGCCGGCAAGCTCGTGTTCCGCCTGCACGGCAAGAAGCTGGCGGGCCTGTGGGAGCTGGTCAAGATCGCCAAGCCCGGCGAGCGCCAGGAGCCGTGGCTGCTGTTCAAGAAGCACGACGAGTGGGAGCGCCCGCACGCCGACTACGACGTCGTCGGCGCGCTGCCCGACAGCGTGATCGCTCATCCGCTGAAGCCGCTCGACGGCGGGCCGGTGGCATCGATCCAGCGCGCCGGCAAGGTCGCCGCCGCGACGCTGGAGGCGGGCAAGGCCTCGGCCATGGCCGCGACCGCGACCCCGACGAAGGCCCGCAGCAAAAGGGGTCCGGCCCCAAACGGGGCCAGACCCCGGCCTGGCCAGGCGTCGGCGTTCGACGCCTCCGCGCTGGACGGCGCGCGCAAGGCCGCGCTGCCCGAGACGCTGTCGCCCCAGCTCGCCACGCTGGCCAAGGCGGCGCCGATGCATGGCGACTGGCTCTACGAGATCAAGTTCGACGGCTACCGCCTGCTGACGCGCATCGCGCACGGCCAGGCCGTCATCTTCACCCGCGGCGGCCACGACTGGACGCACAAGATGCAGCCGCTGGCCGACGAGCTGGCGACGCTGGGCATCGACAGCGCCTGGCTGGACGGCGAAGCCGTGGTGCTCGACGCCGCGGGCCTGCCGCACTTCAACCTGCTGCAGAACGCGCTCGACTCGAAACGCAGCAGCGCGGCCATCGTCTACTACGTGTTCGACGCGCCCTTCCTCAACGGCCTGGACCTGCGGCGGGTGCTGCTGTGGTCGCGCCGCGCGGTCCTGAAGGCCGCCTTCGCCGGCAAGGACAACGACAGGGTCCACTTCAGCGAGGCCTTCGACATCCCGCCGGCGCAGATGCTGGACGCCGCCTGCCGCATGGGGCTGGAAGGCGTGATGGCAAAGCGCCGAGATTCCACCTATGTGTCCGGGCGCACCGAACACTGGCTGAAGCTCAAGTGCTCGCTGCGCCAGGAGTTCGTGGTCATCGGCTTCACCGACCGCAGCGGCTCCGG
>JACMOG010000065.1 GCA_014378125.1 Vitreoscilla sp.
CGCCCGCGGCGGGGGGGCCGGGGGGCGCGCGCGGCGGGCCCCCCCCCCCCCCCCCGCCCGCGGCCCGCGCCGGTCGGGGCCCCGCCGCGGGATGCATCGTCAACAGGTGGTCGATGGCCGCGCCGGCCACCGATTGGCCGCCCTCGTTGAGCCACGCGTGCGGCACCATCGCCGAGAAGTACGGACCCCAGACGCCGGGCACGAACACCGGCTGCCGGGTGGTGGTCATCGTGCACGACGAGGTGCCGAACACATAGGCCAGGCAAGCCTCGGCGTCGCCGCCGGCGCCCACGGTGCCGATGCCTCCGGCATGGGCATCGATCACGCCGGCCGCCACGGGCGTGCCGGCGAGCAGGCCGAGTTCGCTCGCCGCCGCGGCGCCAAGCCCTTGCCCCAGTGGCGTGCCCGGCTCGACCACCGACGTGCCGATGCGAGCGAAGCCCTCGTCGGCCAAGGCGCCCAGTCCGATGGTGCGGAAATAGGACTCGTCCCATCGCCTCTCGTGGGCCAGGTAGGTCCACTTGCACGTCACCGTGCACACCGATCGCGACAGGTCTCCGGTGGCACGCCAGGTGAGGAAGTCGGTCAGGTCGAGAAACTGCCAGGCCGCGGCGAATACATCGGGGCGGTTCTCCAGCAGCCACAACAGCTTGGGCGTCTCCATCTCGGGCGAGATGCGTCCGCCCACGTAGTTCAGCACGTCGTGCCCGGTCGCGTTGATGCGCTCGGCCTGGGCCAACGCGCGGTGATCCATCCACACGATGATGTTGCGTTCGTCCAGGCCCGACGGGCCCACCGCGAGCGGGGCACCGCCCTCGCCCAGCACCACGAGCGAACAGGTGGCATCGAAGCCGATCCCGCCGATGTGCTCGGGCGCGACGGCGGCGGTCGCCATCGCTGCTCGCACCGCGTGGCAGACGGCCTGCCAGACGTCGTCGCTCGACTGCTCCACGATGGCGCCGCTCGCCTTGAACAGCTGCAGGTCGTGGCTGGCCGACGCGAGCAGGCGCCCTGCGGCGTCGAAGACACCGGCACGCGCGCTGCCGGTTCCCACGTCCACGCCGATGAAGTGGCTCGGGGCGCTCATCACAGGTCGACGGCGTTGGGAAGGATCACCAGGTCGCGCACCGTCACGTGGCGGGGACGGGTCAGCATGAAGGCCAGCGCCTCGGCCACCTCCACCGGCTGCATCAGGCTGCCCGACGCGAGCGCCTCGTCCATCTTGGCCTTCGGCCAGTCGTCGAGCAGCGCCGTCACCACGGGGCCCGGCAACACGGCGCCCACCCGCACGCCGTGCCTGGACAACTGGCGCCGCGTCGTGTGCACGAACGCCTGCACCGCGAACTTCGACGCGGTGTAGATGGGCTCCCAGACGACCGGCACCACGCCGGCGATCGAGCTCGTGAACACGATGTCGCCGGACTTGCGGGCCACCATGTGCGGCAGCACGGCATGCACGGACCGGAACGCGGCGTTGATGTTGAGGTTGAGCACGCGATCCCAGTCGTCGGGCTGGCCCTCCACCACGTCGCCGCCGACGTAGCCGCCGGCGTTCGCGTGGAAGATGTCGAGCCCGCCGGCCAGCGCCAGGATCCGGGGCAGCATGGCCGACACCTCGTCCGGCTTCAGCAGGTCGACGGTCAAAGGCAGGGCCTCGGGACCGAGTTCGGCGCACAGCTTCTCGAGGCGATCGGTGGCGCGGTCGATGAGAACGACCCGCACCCCTTGCGCCAGCAGGGCGCGCGCGCATTCGAGGCCGATGCCGGACGCGGCGCCGGTGATGGCGGCGACCTTGCCGTGGAGGGATTCGCTCATGGCGTGTCCTTGGATGTGGGAGGGAGCGCGGCGCGGCTCAGGCGCGGCCGTGCGAAAGGCGCGAACGGCGCGCGAGCGAGTCGACGATCACGGCGATGGCGAGCACGGCCCCGGTGATCATGAAACGCAGCGACGACGACAGGTTCAGCAGCGTGAGGCCGCTGGCGATCGACTGGATGACGATGACGCCCAGCACGGCCGAAAACGCGTTGCCGCGCCCGCCGAAC
>JACMOG010000751.1 GCA_014378125.1 Vitreoscilla sp.
CACCGGCGAACTGCTGGACAACAAGGCGGCCGGCATCTACGTCGACGTCGTGTCCGGAGAGCCGCTGTTCGCCTCGGCCGACAAGTTCGACTCGCATTGCGGCTGGCCCAGCTTCACCAAGCCGATCGCCCCGGCCTTCGTCGACGAATTCCGCGACACCGCGCACGGCATGGTTCGCACGGAGGTGCGTTCGCGCCATGGCGACAGCCACCTGGGCCACGTGTTTCCCGACGGCCCGCGCGACCGCGGCGGCCTGCGCTACTGCATCAACTCGGCGTCGCTGCGCTTCGTGGCGCGCGAGCAGATGGAAGAGCAGGGCTACGCCGACTACCTGAACCAGGTGGAGGACGTGCAATGACCACCGAACGCGCCGTGCTGGCCGGAGGCTGCTTCTGGGGCATGCAGGACCTCGTTCGCAAGATGCCCGGCGTCACCGAGACCCGAGTGGGCTACACCGGCGGCGACGTCGAGGACGCCACCTACCGACGCCACGGCACCCACGCCGAAGGCATCGAGATCCTGTTCGACCCGACCGTGCTCAGCTACCGCAAGATCCTGGAGTTCTTCTTCCAGATCCATGACCCGAGCACGAAGAACCGCCAGGGCAACGACGTCGGCACGGGCTACCGCTCGGCCATCTACTACACGTCGCCCGAGCAGAAGGCGACGGCCGAGGACACCATCCGCGACGTCGACGCCTCGGGCCTGTGGCCCGGCAAGGTGGTGACCGAGGTGGAACCGGTCGGCGCATTCTGGGAGGCCGAGGCCGAGCACCAGGACTACCTGGAGCTGTTTCCCAACGGCTACACCTGCCACTTCCCGCGGCCGGACTGGAAGCTGCCGAAGCGGGCTGCCTGAAAAGGGGTCAGGCCCCTGCGGCGCCTGAGCCCTCGGCGTTGGTCGCTCGCCCGCGGAACAGCGCGATCAGCGGCGTGGTCATGGCGGTGGTGGCCAGCGCCATCACCAGCAGGATCGTGAACATCTCGCGGCCGATGAGGCCGGCGTCCAGGCCGATCTTCATCACCACCAGCTCCATCAGGCCACGCGCGTTCATCAGCGCACCGGTGGCCAGGCTGTCGGGCCAGTCGAAGCCCGCCAGGCGCGCCCCGGCCGCGCCGCCGATGACCTTGCCCAGCGCGGCCGCCCCGGTGACCAGCGCCAATGCGCCCAGGCCTGCGGCCGAGAACGCGCCGGCCGTGGTGGACAGGCCGGCGAGCGCGAAGAACAGCGGCATCAGCACCACCATGGCGATCGGCTCCACGCGCTGCACCAGCGAGCGCAGCAGGTGGTCGTCGCGCGGCAGCCCGGCGCCGAACAGGAACGCGCCGAACACCGCGTGCAGGTGCATCCACTCGGTGAGCATCGCGCACGCCAGCAGGCCGATCATCAGCGCCGCCAGCACGGTGGCCGACGGCTCGCCGTCGGGCGCGTGCGTGCGCAGCAGCCACGCGAAGGCGGGCTTGACCACCCAGAACACGAAGCCGAGCAGCGCCACCACGCCCGCGCAGGTGCGCTCCGCGCCCGCGAACCCCGCGCCGCTGCCCACCAGCGCGATGACGAAGGCCAGCAGGATCCAGGCGATCGCGTCCACCACCGCCGCGGCCGACAGCGACAACTGGCCGAACGAGGACTGCGTGAGTCCGCGATCCTTGAGGATGCGCGCCATCACCGGAAACGCGGTGATCGACAGCGCGGCGGCCAGGAACAGCGCGAACGGCCAGAAGCCGATGCCCGCGGGCGCCAGCGCCGGATGCAGCCATGGGGCCACGGCCAGTCCCAGCGCCATGGGCAGCACGACGCTGGCCACGCCCACGTTGGCCGCGGCGGCGATGCGCGCGCGCACGCCCTGGGGCCAGCGCAGCTCGGGCCCGATCACGAACATGAACAGCACCAGGCCCAGCGTGGAAAGCGCCGTGAGTCCGCCCAGCGACGCGGGCGCGAACAGCGTGGCGTGCACCTCGGGCAGGGCCACGCCCAGCGCGATGGGGCCCAGCAGCACGCCGGCGGCCATCTCGCCCACCACCGCCGGCTGGCCCACGCGCTGCGCGATCCATCCGCAGGCGCGCGCCGCCACGAGCACGACGATCAGTTGCAGCAGGAGCAGGGTGGTGGAAGACATGCGGACGTGGGCTTCGGCGGATGGGACGCCGGATTGTCTCAGGCCCCCGTGGCGCGACTGATGAAATCGACGAACGCGCGCAGCGGCGCGGGCATGTAGCGCCGGCTCGGGTAGTACAGGAACGGGCCGGTGAACGGACGCCGCCAGTCGCGCAGCAGCGGCTGCAGCGCGCCGCTGTCGGAGTGCGGCTGCAGCCACTGCTCGAACAGGTGGATCACGCCCGCGCCGGCCAGCGCGGCGTCGACGGCCAGGTCGGTGGTGGCGCCGATGCGCACGATCAACGGGCCGGTGACCTCCACCTTCAGCACCTCGCCGTCGCGCTCGAACTCCCACGGCGGGATCGTGCCGCTGGCGAAGCGTCCGCGCAGGCAGGCATGCTGCAGCAGCTCGCGCGGATGCGTGGGCGTGCCGCGGCGGGCGAGGTAGTCGGGCGACGCCGCGGTGGCCATGCATTGCTGGCGCGGGCCGATGGGGATGGCGATCATGTCCTGCTCGAGGCGCTCCTCGTAGCGGATGCCGGCGTCGCAGCCGGTGGCGAACACGTCCACCAGGCTTTCCTGGGCGACCACGTCGAGGACGATGTCCGGGTAGGCCGCAAGAAAGGCCGGCACGATGTCGGGCAGCACCAGGCGGATGGCGCTGACGGGCACGTTCAGGCGCAGCGTGCCCGCGGGGCGGTCGCGAAAGCCGTTGACCACGTCAAGCGCGGCCGCCACCTCGTCGAGCGCGGGGCCCAGGCGCTCCAGCAGCCGCGTGCCGGCCTCGGTGGGCGTCACGCTGCGCGTGGTGCGATTGAGCAGTCGCACGCCCAGGCGCGCCTCCAGGCGGCGCAGCGTCTCGCTGAGGCTGGAGGCGCTGGCGCCGGTGGCGCGAGAGGCTTCACGAAAGCCGCCCGCGCGGACGACGGCCACGAAGGCCTGGAGATCGCCGAGGTCTGCGCTCATAGGGAGGAGGGGGTCAGTTGTTCGGCGATTGGTCGCCGATTGTTCGTATTTCGGCACAGCCCGTGCGGATTGCGCCATCTTATCGCGCAGGCGTTCGCTGGCTACAGTGGCTGCCATACCAAAGGAAACGACATGAGCAAACTCGACAAGGCCGGCACCTTCACCCTCGGCGACCGCACGGTGCGACGCATCGGCTACGGGGCGATGCAGCTCGCCGGCCCCGGCGTGTTCGGCCCGCCGAAGGATCGCGCCGCCGCCGTCGCGGTGCTGCGCGAGGCCGTGGAGCAGGGCGTCGACCACATCGACACCAGCGACTTCTACGGGCCGCACATCACCAACCAGATCATCCGCGAGGCGTTGCATCCGTACCGCGACGACCTCACCATCGTCACCAAGATCAGCG
>JACMOG010000752.1 GCA_014378125.1 Vitreoscilla sp.
ATGCAGGACAAACTGCGCGATCTCGTCAACATCATCCGCGCCGATCCGGCAGTGGACACGGTCGTGGGCTTCACCGGCGGCTCGCGCGCCGGCGGCGGGTTCATGTTCATCAACCCCCAGCCGGCCCCGCCGCGCCCCGACAAGGGCAGCGCCCTGGGCGCGCCGGTGCGGCCCCCACCGGCGGCCGGGGGGCGGGCGGCGGCTTCATGTTCATCAACCTCAAGCCGGCCACGCAGCGCACCGACAAGGGCAGCGCCGTGATCGCGCGGCTGCGGCCCCAGCTGGCCAGGGTGACCGGCATCGCGATCTTCCTGAACCCGGTGCAGGACCTGCGCATGGGCGGCCGCTCGAGCAATTCGACCTACCAGTACACGCTCAAGAGCGACAACGTGGCCGACCTGAGGCTGTGGGCGACGCGCCTGGCCGACGCCATGAAGCAGCAGCAGGCGCTGGTCGAAGTCGACACCGACCAGCAAGAAAACGGCATCGAGAGTTATGTCCAGGTCGACAAGGACAGCGCGTCACGGCTTGGCATCACCTCGCGCGACATCGACAGCGCGCTCTACAACGCATTCGGCCAGCGCCAGGTTGCCACCATCTACGGCGAGTTGAACCAGTACCGCGTCATCATGGGCGTGGCCCCGCAGTTCACGCGCAGCCCCGAGTCGCTCAAGGACATCTACGTCCCGTCGCGGCTTCCTGCCGGCCTGGCACCACCGTCCGCCCCCAGCGCGGTCGCCGCGCCGGCGGCGCCGGCATCGACCGGCCCGGTGAACCCTGGCCTGCGCGACCAGGCCACCGGTTCGCCGGTGAGCAGCTCGGCCCGCACCATGGTGCCCTTGGCGGCGATCGCGAAATTTTCCGAACGGCCCACGGCCAGCTCGGTCAACCACCAGGACGCGGAGCTCGCCACCACGGTGTCTTTCAACCTGGCCGAGGGCAGCACGCTGGCGGACGGGCAGGCCGCAGTGCGCGGCGCCGAGGCCTCGATCGGCATGCCGATCAACGTGCGCGGCAGCTTCCAGGGCACGGCGCGCGCGGCGCAGGAGTCGCAGCAGGAGCAGCCGATGCTGATCCTGGCCGCCATCGTGGTGATCTACATCGTGCTCGGCATCCTGTACGAAAGCCTGGTGCATCCGATCACCGTGCTGTCGACCCTGCCCTCGGCCGGGGTCGGCGCGGTGCTGGCGCTGATGCTGTTCAAGCTCGACTTTTCGATCATGGCGCTGATCGGCCTGTTCCTGCTGATCGGCATCGTCAAGAAGAACGCGATCCTGATCATCGACTTCGCGCTCGACGCCGAGCGCTCGCGCGGCCTGTCGCCGGTGCAGGCGGTGCGCGAAGCCTGCCTGCTGCGTTTCCGCCCGATCCTGATGACCACGCTGGCCGCGATCCTGGGCGCGCTGCCGTTGGTGATCGGCTTCGGCGAAGGCGCCGAGCTGCGCCGGCCGTTGGGCATCGCCATCATCGGCGGTCTGGTCGCCAGCCAGCTGCTGACGCTGCTGACGACGCCGGTGGTCTACCTGCTGCTCGACAAGCTGCGCCGCCGCAGTCCGCAGGAGCGCGAGCTGCGGCGCCAACACGACCAACCTCTCCCTGCATGACACCGATGTCCATGAACCCTTCCAGAACTACAGGCCGCAAACTGATTTGGTCGGCGGCGCTCGCCGTGCTCGCTGGTTGCTCCAGCGTCGGTCCGACCCACCAGCGGCCCGGTGTCGATACGCCGATCGTCTTCAAACAGGGCGCCGGGGTCTGGGTTCCGGCGACACCGGCCGACACGCTCGATCGCGGCCCGTGGTGGGAGCTGTTCGGCGACCCGGTGCTGAGCGAACTGGAGCAGCGCGTGGTGCTGGACAACCAGAACGTCGCGCAGGCCGTCGCCGCCTACGCGCAGGCGCGTGCGCTGGTCGCTGAGCAGCGCGGCGCGTTGTTGCCCCGGCTGGGGCTTGACCTCGGAAGCAGCCGCCGCGGCGGCGGTGGCGACACACCGGGCAGCGGCAGTTACCAAGTCGGCATCGGCGCCAGCTGGGAGCCGGACTTGTGGGGCCGGCTCGGACGAGCGGTCGATGCGGCGCGTTCTGGGGAGCAAGCCAGCGCGGCCGACCTGGCCGGCGCGCGGCTGTCGGCGCAGGGCGAGTTGGCGGCGAACTACTTCGCGCTGCGCGGCCTGGACGTGCAGCGCAGCCTGCTGGCCGAGACCATCACCGGTTACCAGCGCAACCTGCAGATCACGCAGAACCGCTACAC
>JACMOG010000753.1 GCA_014378125.1 Vitreoscilla sp.
CGCCCCACAGCGGCCGAACTTGAGCGCCTCTACACCCCGAGCGAACACGAACAGCAGTGGTGCAACCAGGCCACGCGTTCAGCGGCCACGCGTGTGGGCTTCGTGCTGCTGCTCAAGACGTTTCAACGCCTGGGCTATTTCGTGCCCTCGCGCGACGTGCCGGCGGCCATCGTTGAGCACATCGCCGCCGCGACCGGCGAAAGCTCCGACCGGGCTGCCCTGCAGCGCTACGACGCCTCCCAGGCGCGGCGCAAACACCTGGCCGCAGTACGCGAATTTCTCGACGTCAAGCCGCTGGACGCAGCAGGCAAGGCGCTGCTGGAACAGGCGTTTAACGACGCGGCGCTGACCCGCGAGGATGTCGCCGACATCATCAACGTCGGCATCGAGGTCCTGGTGCGCCACCGCTACGAGCTGCCGGCCTTCGACACCTTGGTGCGCCAGGCACGCGCGCGCCGTGCGGCCACCAACCAGGATCTCTTTGCGCAGGTCCATGGCGCGCTGGACAAGGTGGGTGGCGCATTCATCGACGCGCTGTTTGTCGTCGGCGACGACGCCCGCCGGGTCAGCCCCTGGAACGACATCAAGCAAGACACTGCCCGGCCGACGGTCTACGGCGTGCGCGAGCTGCTGGCGCGCTACGACGACTTGACCGATCGGGCCAGGTTCAGCTTCGTGCTCGCTCCCATCCCCGTCGTCAAGGTGGCGCAATGGGCGCTGGAGGGGAACAGCCTGGACGCGGCCAGCATGGCGGACCTGGCGCCGCCCAAGCGCTACGCCTTGGCGCTGGCCGTGATCCGTCGCCGACGCGCCCAGGTCATCGACGATCTGTGCGAGATTTTTTGCAAGCAGATGGGCCTGGTGGGGCATGCCGCCGAGGAGGCCTTGCAACAGTACATCATCGACAACCAGACCAAGACGGACGAGATCGTTCGTCGATTCGCGGCGCTGGAGGCCGTGCTCAAGTCCAACACGTCTGCGGCCGAGCAACTGCTCGCTGTCCAGCGGAACGTCACCGCGCGACCCGATCTCTGCGAATTCTCGCGCCTTCATGCCGAGTACGGCGGCAGGAACGAGTGCCGGTTCATGGCCAAGGTCTTCAAGAACCGGCGGTCCGGGCCGCCGCATATCCTGTCCCGCCTGGGGGTCGTCTCGACCCGCCAGGACACGAGCTTCGAGCGGTGCCTGGCGCTGATGCTCGAACAACGCGATCGGCGCGGCGAGTGGATCGAACTGGCGGCACGCGACGCGAAGGCCGGCGCTGCTGCATCGCTGAGCCAGCAAGACATCGCGTGGGTGCCGGGAAAGTGGTGGCGGATCGTCACCGGCGAGGGTGGGCGCCAGGCGCCGGCACGACTGCATCGTCGCCAGTTCGAGATCAGCATTTGCGTCCAGATGGTGCGCGAGCTCAAGTCCGGCGACCTGTGCGTCGTCGGCGGCGACACCTATTCCGATTGCCGCGACGAAATGGTGCCGCTCGACGAGTGCGAGCGAACTCGCGCGGCCTACGGCGAGGAAGTCGGGTTGCCCGTGGATGGCGATGCCTTTGTCGCGCACGTCCGCAACCTGCTGGCCGAGGCCGCGACGAAGGCCGACGACGCCTACCTGGCCAATCCGTTCTTCAAGATCGTCGACGGCCGCCCCAGACTCGGCCGGCACGCGAAAAGAACGATCCCAGAGGGCTTCGCGGCGCTCGACGAAGCAGTCAAGCGCAAGCTCGACACCAGAAACCTGTCGCTGCTGGACGTGATGGCCGACACGTCGCGCTGGATCAACTGGGATCGGCACTTCAGCCCGCTCAGTGGACACCAAGGCAAACTGCGCGAGCAGTCGCGGCGAAAGATTCTCACGACATTCGCGTACGGCACCGGCCTGGGCCCGACCCAGACCGCGCGAAACATCGCCGGCACCAGCGCGCGTCAGATCTCTTTCGTCGACCAACGGCAGGTCACCACCGAGAAGCTCGAAGCCGCTTTGTGCGACGTGATCAACGCCTACAACCAGTTCGACTTGCCGCGGTTCTGGGGCGACACCCGGCACGCTGCGGCCGATGGCACGCAGTGGAATCTCTACGAGAACAACCTGCTGTCGGAGCGGCACATCCGCTATGGCGGCTACGGCGGCATCGCCTACTACCATGTCTCGGACACCTACATCGCGCTGTTCAGCCACTTCATCCCCTGCGGCGTGTGGGAGGCGGTCTACATCCTGGACGGGCTGACGAAGAACCAGTCGGACATTCAGCCCGGCATCCTGCACGGCGATA
>JACMOG010000754.1 GCA_014378125.1 Vitreoscilla sp.
GCCAGTGCCGCCGTCTCGCTCGCCTTGATCAGCGGGCGCGCCGAGACGCGCGGCCCCTCGTGGCCCATGGCCACCTCCAGCGACGCGCCCACCGCCGCGTCGCCGAGCGCGGCGCGCAACGTGAACCGGCCGTCGTCGGCGCGCCTGGCGTACGCCGCCAGCGGCATGCTGCAACTGCCGCCCAGCACGCGGGCCACGGCACGCTCGGCGTGCACCGCGAGCCAGGCGTCGGCGTCGATCAGCGACGCGAGGCCGTCGTGCAGCGCGGCGTCGCCCGTGCGGATCTCGAGGCCCAGCGCGCCCTGGCCGGCCGCCGGGATCATCTCGTCGACGCCGAAGCGCGCGCGGATGCGTTCGCCCAGGCCCAGGCGCATGAGTCCGGCGGCGGCCAGCACGATGGCGTCGTAGCCGCCTTCGTCGAGCTTGCGCAGGCGGGTGTCGAGGTTACCGCGCAGCGGGGCCACGCGCAGGTCGGGGCGCAGCGACAGCAGTTGCGCCACGCGGCGCAGGCTGGAGGTGCCCACCAAGGCGCCTTGCGGGAGTTCGGCGATCGACGCGTAGCGGTTGGAGACGAAGGCGTCGCGCGGATCCTCGCGTTCCAGCACGGCCACCAGCTCGAAGCCGGCCGGAAGCTCCATCGGCATGTCCTTGAGCGAGTGCACAGCAAGGTGCGCCGCGCCGGACTCGAGCGCGGTCTCGAGCTCCTTGACGAACAGTCCCTTGCCGCCCACCTTGGACAGGGTGCGGTCGACGATCTGGTCGCCGCGCGTGGTCATTCCCAGCAGCGAGGCGGCCAAACCCAGACGCTCCCCCAGCAGCGCCTGCACGTGGCTGGCCTGCCACAGCGCGAGGCGGCTTTCGCGGGTGGCGATCACGATGTTGTCCATGCGTGCATTATCGTTGCCCCGCCGTACGGGCGCCCGATCCAGCGCCGGTGCGCGGCGGCAGGGTGAGCATCGTCAACACCGTGGCGTCCGGCAGGCGCATCGACTGGGCCTCGACGGTGCGCACCGGCGGGCCCTGGCCTTCGAGCCAATGGGATCCGGGCGCCGGCGTGGCCCGCGACATGGCGCCGACGCCCCGCACCGCCAGGTCGAACGCCGCGGTGTACGGATGGAGCTGGCTGCGCGGATAGAGGCCGTACGGCCACCTCCGGCTGCGGACGAACCAGCGTCGGCCGTGCATCGAGTGGCAGACCAGGCAGACCTCGCACGCGCCCTTGCGGGCCAACTTGATGGCGGACGCCGTGACGCTGGTGCGGAACGCCATGGACAGCTCCACGGCCAGGCCCAGGCTGACGCGGCGTCCTCGCATCCAGGGTGCCACCAGGTAGTCCGGCAGGACCAGCTGGCTGGAAAAATGGTTGGCCGCGGCCTCGACGGACACCGCCTGGGCGTTCTGCGGCCCGATGTCGTCGCCGAAGCAACTGAAGCCGCGTCGCGCGTCGTTGATCCAGTGGGCCAGCTCATGCGCCAGCGAGAAGCGTCGGCGCCCTTCGTTGTCGCTCGCCTGGATGCTGATGACGGCCTGCTCGCCGTCGGTGAGCAGCCGCGCCGCGCAGCCCTCCATGCGCCGATAGACGACGCGCGCGCCCCGATCGCAGGCGATGCCTTCGAGGTCGATGTGCTCGGGCTGTCGACAGCCGTAGAACCAGAGCAGCCGCTCGGGCGCGGACAGCGTGCGGACATTGACGCTCATGGCCGTGAGCTGCAGATCTTGCCCAGGGCCACCAGGTCGTCGTACAGCGACTGCACGTCGGCGTCGGCGTGCGCCTTGCCATCGCGGAAAGCGGCGGCGAGCTGCGGCTCGGTGTCGAAGGCGGCGCGGACAAGGGCCCTCATCGTCTCGATGGTGGGGCGTTGCAGCGGAACCGCGGGCGCCGTTGCCGCACGCAACGCCTTCGCGGCCGAAGCGCGGTCGCGCATGAATTGCGCGACGATGGTGTCGAGCAACTCCGCCACGTGCCGCGCCTCGCCGGCCGGATCGAGCGCGTCCTCGGCGAACTCGCCGCGGATCTGCGCATTGCCGGCCTCTTCGAGGTCTTGCCCGGCCAGCGCCTGCATGGCCTCGATGGTCTGGCGGCTTGCATTCGTCATTTCAGTCTCCTTCCGGGCATGAGCTTGTCGACGCCCCGCCGCAACCGCGTTCGGGCCGTGTCGTAGGCGAGCTGGGTCATGCCGGAATCCTCGCGCACCCGCCAGGCCGGCCAGTCGGCCATTTCGCCTTCGAGGATGGCCCGCACTTCCGTGTCGTCCTTGAAGTGGTGCTCGATCAGCCGGGCGTCCGCGTCGATCCGTCCGAGGCGAGCCTCGGATTCCTCGCGTTCGACGAGATCCTGTTCGACCGACGCGTGGCAGCGGTCGAACTGGCGCATGGCGGCGCTGTCTTCGCCGTCGTCGCCCGTGAGCGCCTCCATGCGCCGCTCGACACGAACGGGCAGGCTGCCTCGCGAATCGGTGGACAGGCCCTTCATGGTCATCATGAGGAAGGCGGCGAAGCTCACCTCCACGCGCCACACCCGCCCCCTCAGCCGCTCGCGCGGCGATCCCGAGGCGCCGATCAAGGCCCGGGCGACTGCCTCGCCAAGCAGTTCGAGGCCGTCGGCGTAGTGGGTGCCGAAGGCCAGTTGATCGCCACGCCGCTTCAGGCGGCGAAGGTCGTCGGCCGTGAGCTGCCGGATGGCCTGGCTGAGCTCCTCGAGCGTGGCGGCGGAAAGATTGAACGAACGACTGGTCACGGGGACTCCGGCACGGACAGCGGTGCATCTGTTACCTCCCCTGTGCGAAGCGGCGACCGTACGCAGACACGATGGCCGGGATGTCTGCGAACGGGCCGCCCTTCGCATATCACTGTGGAGGCGGTTGAAACCGCCCGCGCCGCCCCGGTCGAGGTTCACTCGATGAGTGGGCCCGACCGACCGTGCGCAGAGAGAACGGTCGGACAACTATCCCGTGCTTCTGGAAAAGAGCCGCGCGCGAATCCCGCCAGAAACGGGCGCGCCGGCGGTCGTCGCCCGTCGGGATTGACAAGCCGGAAGCACGAGTTTTGCCCACTCAGACACAAGGAGCCACCATGGTTGAAGTCCGCATTCCGTCCACGCCCACGCATGCGCGCCGCGCGCAAGATTCATGACCGGGCGCCACGCCACCGGGGCCATGCCGGAAGACCACAACGCGATCCGCGTTCATTTCGACGAGGAGGAGCCGCCCGCGCTCGCCTTCAACGAGCGGGCGCTGCCCGGCGCGCTGGTCAGTTGGGCGTGGTGCCAGCTCACCGCTCTCGATTCGCTGCTGCGCGTCCTGGCCGAGCGCAGCCAGCGCGGCGAGGACGACGCCGACGTCGTCGGCGCGGTGCGCTCCGTGTTGGGTCCGGCGATCAACGCGTTGGTGTTCTCCGAACTCCGTGCGCACGAGCTGCGATCCGGAGCGGCGAACGTGCATGGACGACCGCGCCGAAAGAAAGGGGGCAAGCGGGATGGAGGGCGAAAATGACAGCCAGCGGCGGTGCGCCCGACGTCAAAAGGCTAGACCGCCTGAACGAATCAAGCCGCTTCGTGCTTGGCAGCGAGCTCTTTGAATTCGTCCTCGCACCACGTGAGCTCGTCGGGCGAAAGGGCCTGGTGTTGAGCAAGCGCGAAGGAACGCTGCTGCTCGCATCCCGCATCCTGCCCGGCAGCTCGATGCGCGATGGCAAGAATCGCGTGAGCGAAAAATCGCTCGAAAGCCGGGGCATCGTTCTTTTGGCAGATCTGCAGGCAAAGGCGTGAGCACTCGATCGCCTCGACGGGCATGCCGGCCTGCAGCCGAGTCCTGGCGCGACGATACTGTGCCCTCTCTTCCTCGAGCCAACCGCCGGCCCGCTTCCAATACATCAACGCAGCGTCCGCGATATGGATCATCGCCGCCGTCTCGGCGCTGGTGCGATCAGCCAATTGCTCGAGCGCGACGGCCAGATTGTTGCCGGCCGCAGCAAGGGCACGCAAGGCAGGTGACCCCTCGGGAATTCCTCCCACCGCCTCTTCCAGGGCTTGACCGTAGGCCGTCACGGCATCCGCCAGCCGACCGCGCGACGCCATGGCCGGCGCAGCGGTAGCCAGTGCAGCGGAGCGCTCCACATTCGACAGGTGGCTCAGGTCAATCGCTTCACCGCCTGCCAGGAACAACGTGGCGATGCCGACCGTCGCCGCCCGGTAGGGCCCTCGTGAGGCGTCTTCGAAGCGCAGGCGCATCGACTCCAGCAACTCGACACCGGCACGCCAATCGTCAAGATGTTCCGCATGGAGATGCGTCGCCAGTCGTACGTAGGCGCCCAGTTGCGTCTCGCTTGTCACCAGGCCGGCGCCCTGGGCAAGGGCCTCGGAAACCGTCTGCGGTTCATCGGCGTGACGCCGCCATCCGTCAGCGACCAAGTCTTCCAATGTCATCGCACGGCTCCTTCACACGGGGGTTGAATTGATTTCAGCATGTGACCACCAGGGCGTCAATGCCGGCCGGGAAGCGCCGCGGCGCCAGGGCTCGGGGCGCTGGAACCGGCGGGCGACGGTCGATGGAACCTATCCATAAATAACTGCGATGTCCAACGGCAACCTGTCGAACTACACGCCCACTACCGACAGCCCGCAGCGCGTTGGCGACTTGCACGGGGCGCGCTTCGGGCGGGGCAGCGTCACTCACGCTGACCTCGGTCGCGACGGGCGACAACGGGCCGCCACGTTCTTGTTTCGGTGGATCTGGCCTGATGCCCACCGGCTTCGCGATTGGCCGCGCTCCGCCCGAGCGCCTCTTGCGCCATCGGACCGCTGACCATTTCTGCGTCGACGCCTCGCCATCGCCAAGCGATGCCCTGCATCTGGTCGTACTCGGCAAGCCCCGCATTCCAAAGCGTCTCGAACACGCCGGCCCTTTCCCATTCGAGAAAGCGCCTATGCACCGCGCTGGTGTGAGTCACAGTCGTCACCGCTCGACGCGGGCCGTCCACGGATGCTACATTTGACGATTGGTAATTTGGTTACATCAAACGGAACGTCCCGATGCCACGCACCACTTCCGCCCGCAAGACCATCAAGACGCCTCGAAAGAGTGCGCCGACCCAGCCCGTCACCTCGGCAGTCGACAAGGAACGGCCGCTGGTGGAAGACATCCGCCTGCTCGGACGGCTGCTGGGCGAGGTCATTCGGGAACAGGAAGGACTGGCCGCCTTCGATCTGATCGAACGCGTGCGCCAGCTGTCGGTGGCCTACCGCATCCACAAGGATGCCAGCGCCGGGCGAGTGCTGGATCGCCTGTTGAAGAACCTCACCGCCGACCAGACGGTGAGCGTCATCCGGGCGTTCAGCTACTTCTCGCACCTGGCCAACATCGCCGAGGATCGCCAGCACGTGCGCCGTCGCGCGCACCACGAGCGCGAGGGCAACCTGCAGGACGGCTCGCTGGCGATGGCGTTCGAGCGCCTGCACAACGCCGACCACCGCGCCGCCGACATCGCCGCGGCGCTCAACAGGGCCTTCATCTCGCCGGTGCTCACCGCCCACCCCACCGAGGTGCAGCGCAAGAGCATCCTCGACGCCGAGCGCGCCATCGCCGAGCTGCTGGCCGAGCGCGGCGATCTCATCTCCGAGCGCACGCTCAACGAGAACCTCGAGCTGATGCGCGCCCGCATCACGCAGCTGTGGCAGACGCGCATGCTGCGCTACACCAAGCTGACGGTGTCCGACGAAATCGAGAACGCGCTGTCGTACTACCACGCCACCTTCCTGCGCCAGATCCCGAAGATGTACAAGGCGATCGAGGACGCGCTGCCGGGCCAGGACGTGGCGCCGTTCTTCCGCATGGGCAACTGGATCGGCGGCGACCGCGACGGCAACCCCAACGTCACCGCCGACACCCTCCGCATCGCGTTGTCGCGCCAGAGCGAGACGGCGCTGCGCCATTACCTGTACGAGGTGCACGCCCTGGGCGCCGAACTGTCCATCTCGCAGATGCTGGCCCCCGTCACGCCCGAGATGAACGCGTTGGCCGACCGCTCGCCCGACCGCAACGCGCACCGCGAGGACGAGCCCTATCGGCGCGCGCTGGTCGGCGTCTATGCGCGTTTGGCCGCCACGCTGCAACTGCTCACGGGCACCCAGGCGCTGCGCCACGCCGTAGTGCCACAGGATCCGTACGGCTCGGCCACCGAGTTCGGCGCCGACCTGGCCGTCATCCAGCGCTCGCTGCACTCGCATCACGCGGGCGCGCTGGTGGGCCCGCGCCTGGCGCCGCTGCAGCGGGCCGTGCAGGTGTTCGGCTCCCACCTGGCCACGGTCGACCTGCGCCAGAGCTCCGACCAGCACGAGGCCGTCATCGTGGAGCTGCTGAAGGCCGCGCGCCTGGAAGACAACTACAGCGCGCTCGACGAGATGGCGCGCCGCACCCTGCTGCTGGGCCTGTTGAACGACGCGCGTCCGCTGCGCGTGCACGGCGCCGAGTATTCCGCGCTGACCCAGGGCGAGCTGGCCATCTTCGAGGCCGCA
>JACMOG010000755.1 GCA_014378125.1 Vitreoscilla sp.
CGGCGGCGGCCACGTCGACGACGCCCGCGTCGGCGCAGTGGGCGCGCACTGCCACCAGCGTGCCCGGCAGCGGTCGCGCACGCCGGCTCATCACGGCGCGATCGCCCCAGACGGCATCAGGCCGCGGCCTTCGCGGCGATCGGGTGGCGCGCCGCCCAGGCCACGAGGCGGTGCACGCCGTCGGTGAGGTGGTTGCAGCTGAGCGTGGCGCCGCTGATGTTGGAGATGTCCGAGCCGATGCGCACCGGATCGGCGGCGGTCTTGCCGACGAACTGGTTGCGCCAGGCCGGCAGCCGCACCTCCGAGCCGTGGCCTTCGCGGTAGGTGAGGATCTCCACGCCCAGCACCTTGCCGGCGGCGTCCACCGACACGGCGTAGTCGATCTGCTCGAACTTGCCCACCACCGAGTCGACGATCACGCGGCCCAGCACGACGTCGCCCTGGCGCGCCTCGATCGTGCGCAGCGCGCCGTGCGGCACGCCGCCTGGCGCGGACAGCGCCGCGGCGTCTTCCGGGCTGGGCGCCACCAGCACCTCGGCGAACGCCGTGGCCGTCTTGAACGTGCGGTGGGCCACCTCGTCGGCGGTGCTGTAGGTGGCGGCGCAGACCATCGCGGGCACTGCCGCGAACGCGGCCAGCGCGAGGCCGCCCAGGCTGGAACGGGCAGAGGAGTCGGGAAGGGGCAGCCAGCGGTGCGAAGTCATGGGGATCCTGGAAGACAGGGCCCATGATAATGCGAACCGTTCGCATCTGCCGCCGAGGAGGGACACGTCAGGCTGGCTTCAGCGCTGCAACTCCGCGCACTGCCGCGTGGCCACCGCGCCGGCCGTGAACGTCATCAACTGCCCCGGCGACATCGCCTCCCACGGCTCGTTGCGGGTGAGCGGTTCGGTGGCGACGATGGCCACGCGGTCGTTCGAGCCCGTGTGCGGCGCGAAGTCGACCATCATGTCCTTGTCGGCCAGCACCGGCGCGCCGAATGGATGCTCGCGCACCACGTAGTGCAGGTGCGTGGAGCAGTGCGCCCACAGCGCCTTGCCGTTGGACAGCAGCATGTTGAAGGTGCCGTGGCGGTGCAGTTGCGGCAGCAGCTCGGACAGGGTGTTGCCCAGCTCGTCGATGGCGGGGAGGCCGGCGTGGGCCTTGGACAGCTCCTGCATCAGCCAGCAGAACGCGTGCTCGCTGTCGGTCTCGCCCACCGGCCGGAAGTTGCCATGCAGGCGGGGCCTGAAGTCCTTCAGGTCGCCGTTGTGGGCGAACACCCAGTAGCGGCCCCACAGCTCGCGCACGAACGGGTGCGTGTTCTCGAGTGCGATGCGGCCCTGGGTGGCCTTGCGGATGTGCGCGATGACGTTGTCGCTGCGGATCGGGTAGCCCTTCACGAGTTCGGCCACCGGCGACTGGCGCGCGCTGTGCTGGTCGACGAACAGCCGCAACCCGCGATCCTCGAAGAAGGCGATTCCGAAACCGTCCTTGTGCTCGTCCGCCCGCGTGGCCAGCCCGGTAAAGCTGAACATCGCGTCGGTCGGCGTGTTGGCGTTCATGCCGAGCAATTGACACATCCGCCAAGCATACGCGCCGCGACATGCGGATGGTGAGCGTGCTTGCTCGTTCCGTGTCGTTGGAGCTACGCGCCCGGAAAGAAAACCTTCAGCAGCCCGCGCGCGCTGATCAGGTTGCCGGGATTGCTGGTCTCTTCAAGCACGCCCGACATCTTGCGCAGCAGGCGCGGGCTGCGCCGGGCGCGCCAGATCACGAGATCGGCCAGCCAGGGATGGGCGTTGATCTGGTTGGCGCGCTCGTAGAGGTCGAAGCGCGGCTTGAGGGCGGCCAGGCTGGCGGCGTAGCGCGCGGGCACCGCCGGCGGCTCGCCCGGGGGCACGCCGCCCGGCTCTCCCAGGAGCGCCTCGGCGGCCAGGATGCCCGTCTCGAGCGCCTTGCCGATGCCCTCGCCGGTGAACGCGTAGGTGCTGCCCGCGGCCTCGCCGGTGACCAGCAGGCCCGCGCGAGCGTGACGCGCGCCGGCCAGCGAGAAGCGCAGCGGCGCGCCCTTGATGCCGCCCTCGATGGTGCCGGTGCGCATCAGCTCGCGGGCGGGTTCGTGGAACTCGCAGAAGCTTTCGAACACCCGGCGCAGGTTGACGTCCTTCATCTTGGCGGTGGTCGCGTCCTTGCCGGTGGCCGTGTTGCCGATCCCCACGCCGATGTTGAAGCGTCCGCCCGGGGCCGGAAAGATCCAGCCGTAGCCGGGCGCGGTGCGCTTGTCCCACACCACCTCCAGCGTGCGGATGCGGTCCACCATCGCGTCGTTCTTCACGTAGGCGCGCAGCCCGATGCCGCTGGGGGCGCGGCGGGTGCACATGTCGGCGGCCAGCAGCGGTTGCGGCAACGCGCCGGTGGCCAGCACCACCCAGCGCGCGCGCACTTCGCGGGCCGTGTCGCCCTGCTTCAGGAGCGCGCCGACCACCAACTCGCCGTCCACCAGCGGACGCTCGAAGCGCCATGGCGTGTGCAGCCGCGCGCCGGCGCGCACGGCGGCGCGGCAGACGATGTCGTCCAGCACCAGGCGCGGCAGCATTGCCACGCGTCCGGGCACGTCGACGCGGCCGCCGCGCGGGCCGGTGCA
>JACMOG010000756.1 GCA_014378125.1 Vitreoscilla sp.
CCGACGCCGGCCGCACGATGGGCGACATCGTGGATCAGGTCAGGCAGGTGAGCCAGCTGATCACGGAGATCAGCAACGCCAGCGGCGAGCAGTCCACCGGCATCGGGCAGATCGGCGACGCGGTGTCGCAGCTCGACCAGGTGACGCAGCAGAACGCCGCGCTGGTGGAGGAATCCGCCGCGGCGGCCGAAAGCCTGCGCATCCAGGCGGATTCGCTGGCGAGGACCGTCGCTACCTTCAGGCTTTGATCTGCGACGCGTGGGTCCTGCGTCCTGCGACTGCGCGCAGGAGAACCCGCTTCGCTGTCGCGCAGGATGACGGGCCTTCGGCCCTACCAGCCGTCCGGCGCGATGAACGACGGATTGCGCAACGACGTGACCACGTGGCCGCGCCACGCGCCGTCGATGTAGAGGTAGTCGGGCGCCACGCCTTCGTGGCGGAATCCCAGGCGCTCCAGCACGCGTCCGCTGCGCAGGTTCTCGGGCCGGTAGGCGGCCTGCACGCGGTGCAGGTTCACGCGCGGCGAGAACATCTCCTCGAGCCCGGCCGTGATGGCCTCGGTCCTGAGGCCCTGGCCTACGTGCGCCTCGTCCAGCGCGTAGCCGAGCATCGCGCTCTGGAACGCGCCGCGCGACACCTGGCTGAAGTGCAGGCTGCCGATCACCTCCACGTCCGACGACGGCAGGCGTGCGCCGCCCGCGCGGCTGGCGTCGATCAGCCAGTAGCGGTAGGCGGCGTCGTTCTGGAACGCGCTGAGGCCGGTGGCCACGCGCGTGGCCTGGGCCTCCACCGTGTAGAACGAGTCGGCCGTGGGCGGATCCCAGGGCGCGAAGTGCTGGCGGTTGCGGCGCTGGAACTCGCAGACGGCCGGGGCGAGGCCGGGATCGCCGGCGACCAGGCGCAGTCGCGCGGTGGTGATTTCGTAGCGGGCGAGCGGGACGATACCCAACATGGAAGGTCGGCGAGAGCGATGCGCAAGAGGACTCGCATCGTACCCGGACGAGCCTGTGTCATCCTGCGCGACTGCGCGCAGGATGACGACGCTGGTCAGGGGATCGTTTCAACGGCCGGCGCGAGCGCCTCGAGCGCCTCGAGCGCCCGCGCGAGGGCGGGCGCGTCCGCGCCGAACGCGTACGCGTCCATGCCCAGGTGGCCGCCCGTCACGCCGGAATGCACCCGCAGCGGCGCGTGGGCCGGGCCGCCGGCGCCGGCGGCGATGAACCACGGCAGCAGGTGTTCGTCGGTCGGGTGCATGGTCTGCGCCTCGGGGGCCAGCGCGCGGTAGTGCCACAGCGAGGCCCAGTCGCGTTCGGCCGAGCGGTCGGCGAACCAGGCGCGGAACGCGGCGCTGGCGGGGATCTCGGGCACCGGCCCCGGACGCGGCAGCCCCAGGCGCAGGTTGTGCGTGATGGAGCCGGTGCCGACGATCCACACCCCCTCGTCCACCAGCGAGCCCAGCGCGGCGCCCAGCTCGAACAGTTGCCGGGGCGACCGGTCGGGCGGGAAGGCGACGGGCAGGACGGGGATGTCGCCGTCCGGGCGGATGCTTCGCATCGGCACCCAGATGCCGTGGTCGAGGCCGCTCGCGTCGGCGTGCTCCACGTCGATGCCGGCCCATTGCAGCAACTGCTCCACGTGGGGCGCAAGGCAGGGCACGCCGTCCGCTTCATAACGCAAGTCGTACAGCGCCTGGGGAAAGCCGCCGAAGTCGTGGATGGCCGCGTGGCGCGCGCCCGCGAGCGTGACGGCGCGGCGCGCGAGCGTGTGCGCGGACAGCGCCACGATGGCCGCGGGCGGCGACTCGCCGGCGGCGACGCGGGCGTCGATGACGCGACCCAGGTCGCGCCAGAACGCGCCGGCCGCGCCAGGCTCCAGCGCCGTCATCGGCGAGCCGTGCGAGAGGAAGACGGGGGCGTAACGGGAGTCCATGCGGTCATTGAATCACCCACCCCGCGCGGCGTCGTTCGAAGCGATTGCCGACGCTGTTCAATGGCGTTGACGAATGGATCGCGGCCCTGCGCGGCCGTTCGGGGCGCGAATCGACGGATGCGCGCGGCGACCGTCGCCGCTTCGGTGTACCGTATCGGGCATGACGAAAGACAGTGCATTGACCGACATCAAGAATCGCCCGCAGGCCTCGGTGTGGCGGCTGGCCGGCCGCCAGGTGTGGCGCGACTTCATCGCCGGCGAGCTCAAGCTGCTGCTGTGGGCGGTGGTGCTGGCCGTGGGCGCGTTGAGCGCGGTGGGCCTGTTCGCCGACCGCATGCGTTCGGGCCTGGTGCGCGACGCCGCGCAACTGCTGGGCGGCGACGCGGTGGTGCTGGCCGACAAGCCGCTGGCGCCGGCGTTCACGCAGGCGGCCCTCGAGCGCGGTCTCGTCGTGGGCCAGGCCGCCAACTTTCCCAGCATGGCGCGCGCGGCTGCCGCGCAGGGCGGGGCGGCGCGGCTCGCGGCGGTCAAGGCGGTCGACGCCGCCTATCCGCTGCGCGGCACCATCAGCGTGAAGTTCGGCGACACGGCGGCTGTCGAAGCGCTGAAGCATGGTCCCGCGCGCGGCACCGTCTGGGTCGATCCGGCGCTGGCCGGCGCGTTGTCGCTGAAGGTGGGCGATCCGTTGGAACTGGGCGACAGCACGCTGCGCATCGCGGCGCTCATCACCGTCGAACCCGACCGCGGCAGCGGCTTCGCCGCGCTGGCGCCGCGCGTCATGCTCGACGTGGCCGACCTGCCCGCCACGGGCCTGGTGCAGCCGTCCAGCCGTGTCACGTGGCGGCTCGCCGTGGGCTCGCCGGGCGGCGACGAGAAGCTCGCCGGC